>JALYNE010000017.1 GCA_030773375.1 Pseudomonadota bacterium | reverse complement strand
ATATCGATGAACTGATCACAAAGCGCCGCGTCGCCGCCATCGCCATCCGACCCGCCGCAGGCAAAGCCGCTTACGCAAAGCGTCAGACCTGATCACTTCGCTGCGGCTTCCTGACCACGCTTACCAAATTTCGTCAGAAACAGCGTATAACAGGGACAAGTCAGGGTGAGAGCGGTTCGCACCTGACTGCGCGCACCGCCACATTTCTGTTTCCCAAGCGCTCTGGCAGTCTCAATTTCGTTGAATTTCTCTCGGTGTAGCGCCACGTTGTGTCCAACGGTGTCCGACCTCGTGCGACAGAATGCTCCCACTTTTGGGGGGCGTTCAAGCGGTTTCAGAGGGGGTCTGCTCGTCCGATCCTGCCGCCGTGGTGAGAAATGCCCTCCAGCCGGTGCGGAGGAGCGGCAAGCAGCCTGCCCTTCTCCAGATCGAGGAGTTGCGTGACCTTTTGACGGCAGCCGAGCGCTCGGGCGCCAGTCCTGTGACCAAGATCGCCTCTCGCTTTCTGGCGCTTACAGCCGTTCGGCCTGGTGTCGTACGGGGGGTTCGCTGGGATGAGTTTGAAGGCATCGACTGGGAGGCGTCTGCTTCACTGTCAGAAGCCGCGCCCATCTGGCGAATACCGGCGAGTCGAATGAAGCTGGTTCTGGATCGAAAGGATGATCAGGCTTTCGAGCATCTGGTCCCGCTCCCTCCGCAGGCTGTGGAAGCATTATGCGCGATCCGGCCGCTTACTCGCCGCATGAATTACGTATTTCCTAGCGCACGGCATCATCACCAGCCGATGAGCGAGAATGCTCTCGGCTACCTGTACAACCGTGTGGGCTACCATGGCCGCCATGTTCCGCATGGGTGGCGCGCAGCATTCTCCACCATCATGAACGAACGCGCGGAACGCCTCAATCGTCCCAGCGATAGAGCCGTGATCGACCTCATGCTGGGCCACGTTCCCGCGAACAAGGTTGAAGGAGCGTACAACCGCGCCGCGTACATGACTCGGCGCGCCGAGATTGCACAGGAATGGGCCGATCTGCTGACGGACGGTCTCGCACCCGCGTC
Organism: Pseudomonadota bacterium; assembly: GCA_030773375.1. Taxonomy (GTDB): domain Bacteria; phylum Pseudomonadota; class Alphaproteobacteria; order Sphingomonadales; family Sphingomonadaceae; genus Allosphingosinicella. The sequence goes on along the minus strand of JALYNE010000017.1, from coordinate 19,100 downwards.
GACACTGCTTCTGGGGCCGCGACGCTGAACCCTAGCTCGATAATTGAACTCACTTGTACCAATAGCCGAAGTAAGCTGGCGGTCGCCTGTTTCTAATCACCCCTGTATCGTTTGCTATTCGCTCTGCCAAATTGTCCTATCTTGTTCCTGCGGCAAATATGCCGCGAAATTGTTTAAAAAACTACTTTGAATTCGGAAATATAGGGAGGAAAATAGTCCCACTCAGAACTTCTCCGAGCGAGGAAGGCCATGATCGACTATTCGAATGCCCCAACGACCGGGTTTCTACGGATCCCGCAGATCCTGAAGCTCATTCCGGTAAGTAGGTCCACATGGTGGGCGGGTGTGAGGGAGGGGCGATACCCGCCATCTGTAAAGCTGGGGCCTCGCATCACCGCATGGCGAGCGGAGGACATCCGCGATCTTATCGAGCGGAGCCGCTGACCGTGTTGACTGGAACTTGCGACGGCGTCTCCGTCCCACCTGCATGCGTGAGCCGCAACAACCGCAGAAACAACGCAATCTGCACCGAGAGTTCGGCCCTACACGTGCAGGCGCGTAGTATTGGTTCTCGCGATAATTCGACGGGTGGGGGTGGCGTACCGCGCCAGTCCCACCCCGCACGGGGGAAAGCGATCTCCACAAAATCCGGAGGGCTACTCAGGCCGGACCAGGTCCAGAAATTCCTTCGATCTGTGCAGTATGCCCGCTTGATCGGTCTCCCTCTCAATCGCTTCGTAACGATCAACTGGGAAGCGGCGGGCGTTACTGATGCAGTCAGAAAGACGGGGCGCTTCCTCAAGCTAGCGCGCGACTGGTTACGTCGCCGGGGCGGTGGTTCGGCCCATGTGTGGGTGCAGGAATGCGGCCCCATCGTAGGTCAGCATGCACACATACTGATCCACGTTTCACCAGACCTTGTGAGCGCATTTTCGTACCGTCAGCGGCGCTGGCTGACTGCATGCGGCGCAACTTTCCAATTGGGCATCATCCGGTCTCGGCCCATCGGCCGGTCCTACCGCCATGCCGCGGTAGGAACGCAGTACGGCGAGACTTACGACAGCAACCTCAGTGCAATTACGCAGTACATGCTGAAGGAGACTGACGAAGAAACCAAGCGCAGGTTCGGTTTAAACACGACCACCAAAGGCGGTGTCGTTTACGGGAAGCGCATCGCGACATCTCAGAACATCGGGTCAGCTGCGCAGCGGCAAGCGGCGGCGCAGCGCGCTCAGGCCCAGCTCAGTAGGGACTGTTCAAGGCCACTCGGAAGCGACGAGCCCGCGGAATTACTCGAGGCAACCAACCCAATATCTCGACAGGAGGAGTACATAGATGTTTGACTTGAGAGATGCAGGAGCAACCGAAGAACAGACGATTACCGAAGTTACGTTCAGAAAAGAGAATGGTGGAACTCTGACATTCCACCTCTCAGATGGCGCTGTCTTCACAACTTCAAATGCGAGGTTTCAAGAAGCTTTGAACCACTCCTCCCGACAGGTGATCCCCGCCGCGGCAGGAACGTACTTGCTCCACACGGCCTGCGAGGAGGGCGAGCTTAGCGTGTGCAAATCTGCTGTGATCGGATGGGTAGTACACTCATCTGGACACCCTTACCCACTGCTCTCAACAGGCGCGATTGGCCGTGAGGACTACAGCCCAACCATTCTCCACCCGGACGGAAGCGTCGACGACATTTGGGCACACTACGATTCTTATCACCAATGGTTCGAGGCGACAGAGCTCGAGTGGAAGGCTGCCATCGCTAATGGGCATTGCCCCAACGGCACCCGCGGCGGGATCTCCAACTCCACCCCAACCTCATGCGAGCCACGATGAAGGCTATGTTGACGAAAAAGCGTTGAGACACAGGAGCTTGGGGCTTGGCCAAGGAAGATGTCGGTTGTGGTTGATTGGCGCGCCAGTTCGCGATTCATTCCGCCATACGAGAAGATCTAAGGTGACTCCCATATGCCAGCTCTTCGATCAGACCTCCCGGGCAGGGATCGGCACCCCGTTTACCCAGAGCCGGTGCCCACCAAATACCAGGTGGATCAGTGGCGTGGGTACCTCTCGGACCACCTCAATGAACCGTTTCGCGTTGACAGCGACGGGCGAGGGCCAGGTGCCGCGGGCTGGCATCTGAAACGGCAGCCCCTCACCCCTGCAGACCAACTCGGACTCACGCGCGGACAATGTGATCTCGCTCAGGCGAGACGGCAGTCGCAGGTGCGCCTTTCTAGCCAGCCGCAGGACGTGAAGCACATTGATACGCCACATCAGATCGTCTGATGATAGCTGAACGCTCCACTCCTGGAGCCCGGACGTCCACCTGCTGGCGACGAGTGGGTCACCAACATGCTGCACGGTTCTCGCGGGGCGGAAATGGATTCCTCGCGCGGCCCGATATTGAATGCCGGCTCGCCGACTGCCTCGACTGCGGCCACTGGATCGCGCTTGTTTAGATATGATTTCGCGTATGCCTTCCACCATTTCTGCGATGCAACTTGGCCGTAACTCGGGCTGATGGCAGCTAGGCCAGTGGCTTGCGCAAGACGTTCTAGGTCGTCCGAGTCCCACCACGCTGCCGAAGCCAGGAACCGCCAGCCTTCAGATTGTAGCTGTTCAACGTCGCGCGGTAGACGCCCTATCAAACTGATTTCATCGGTTGGGCTGATTGCGTACAGCAGAGGCGCCTCCTGTATTGAGATAGGCAGCCCGATCGGGCCGACAAGGCCCGGGTCGTGCGAGCGGTTTTCTGAATGTGATGGACACGCCAGCACCCGAAGAAAGGCTAAGTCCCGTGCCAAATAGTGGCCGCCAAGCGGCTGTTGCATGAGGGGTGCCCCTGCCAATGCCCCCAAGTTAGTTCCCCTTGAGCGCCGGCTATGCGCCAGTTCCGGATGTTCAAGGCTAGGAAGAACGCTCTGAAAAGCGGACACTCCGCGCAAGCCCGCCCGTATGCCTCTCTGGAAACCTAGTGGCGGGGAACCGGCGGCTCGGGGACCCAAAGCACCTTGCGGCGCGTCAGCCCAGCATTCGACCAGAGGCATCTAGAGAGGGACATCACGTCGCACCGGATTCAATGACTTCCCCGATCCCGCTGAATTTGTAAAACAATCGTCCGAACAGAGGGGGATCCATGGCCGATCAAGAGACAGTCGCGTCGGTGAAGGACCGACTCCTCAGGGACCGGCATGCACTGCTCGACCTCAGCACGCGGAACCGCCTGCTGAACGTCCCGATGCGGACCAGGAACGTGCGGACGATCGAGATCGTCGACGAGAGGGCGGCCGAGGTGCACAGGCTGCTCACGGACGGGAAGGGACTCAGCTTTCTGCCAGGCAGGATGCTCTCCGACGAGGAGCGGGCGGAGCTAGCCGAGGACGACGTCGAGACAGGCGGCATTCCGCAACCCGACGATGAGGACCTGGACGAACGCGGTCTCGCCCGCCGTCACGCCGATCTCCGGCTGCAGACGAAGCTGACATCGGAGGGCCTCCAGAAGCGGCTCTTCGACATCTGGTACGACGCACGGACGCTCGAGGAGGAGCAGGGGGTCAACATCCTCTACCTTGGGCTTGGCCTGCTCCGCTGGTATGACGCGGACAGCTCCGAGGTCGCCCGCCACGCGCCGCTCGTGCTTCTTCCGGTCCAGCTCGACCGGACCAGCGCGGCCGAGAAGTTCAAGCTTAGGGGACGGGGAGAGCCTCCCTCGCCGAACCTCTCGCTGCAGGCGAAGATGAAGGCGGAATTCGGCTTCGTCATTGAGGACTTCGCGGACGAGGACGAACTCGATGTTGGAGCCTACTGCGCACGGGTCGCCGCGACGGTGTCATCCAACTCCCGCTGGGAAGTGCTTCCGGACGCGATGGTGCTCGGCTTCTTCAGCTTCGCCAAGTTCCTGATGTACCGCGACCTCGATCCGGAGAACTGGCCGGCCGAGACTCCGATCGATCAGCATGCGATCATCGCCGGGCTCCTACGTGACGGCTTTCCGGACGTGGAGCCGATCGTGCCGGACGACACGGCTCCGATAGATCCGGCCATCCCTCCCGTGGCGATGAACCACGTGGTCGACGCCGACAGCAGCCAGACACTCGTCATCGAGGAGGCGGCGCGGGGCCGCACCTTGGTCGTGAAGGGTCCCCCCGGGACCGGCAAGAGCCAGACGATCACCAACATCATCGCGGCCGCCGCGGCACAGGGGAAGCGGGTGCTGTTCGTCGCAGAGAAGATGGCCGCGCTGGACGTGGTCCACCGCCGGCTGAAGTCTGTTGGTCTCGGGCCGCTCACCCTGGAGCTGCACTCCAACAAGGCGAACAAGCGGGCCGTGCTGGATGAGCTGAAGCGCACCAAGGAGCTCGTCCTCAGGTCGCGCCGCGTGGACACAGGCGTGCCCGACGCGCTGAAAGAGGCTCGGGACGTTCTCAATGCGCACGCCGATCGGCTGCACGAGGTCCAGGAGCCATATCGCCTCTCGGCATTCCACATCATCGGAAATCTCATCCGGACCGCTTCAGGCCAGGGTGGCTACCAGCTAGACCGGCCTGAGACATGGACGCCGGCCGAGCGGGACGAGCGCCGGGCGCTGATGGCCGAGCTTAGGGACCGCCTGGTATCGATCGGCAGCCCCTCGGAGCATCCATGGCGCGGGACCGGATGCGGGGCGCTGGATCCGGCCGAGCAGGAGGATCTCCTGCGAAGGGTCCGATGGCTGAAGGCGGAGCTCGCGGCTCTCCAGGAAGCAGCCATGGTAGGGCAGACGGAACTCGGCCTCACGAACATCGTGACGGTTGCCGACCTCAGTCACGCGGCAAAGGTCCTGAAGGTGGCGGTCGGTCTTCCCGACGCCGATCGGCCGGCCCTCTCGGATCCGCGCTGGGTGGAATGTGCCGCAGCGGTGCTCTCGCTGCCGTCGGCTGGTGCGGAGCATGTCTCCCGGAAGTCGAAGGCCGATGCCCCGTTCCAGCCCATAGCCTGGGATGCGGACCTAACGGCCGTCAGGACCGCTCTGGTCACGAAGGGACGCAGCCTCTTCAGGTTCCTGGACGGCAACTACCGTGCGCAGATCGCACTCCTGCGGTCCTACCTGAAGGCGCCTCTCCCCAACCAAGTGGACGAGCGGATCGCGCTCGTCGATCTGATGATGTCCGCGCAGGCAGCGAGGGCCGCATATGGCAAGGTAGCGCCGGCGGGGCCTGCCTATGGCCGGCTGTGGCAGGAGGAGGAGTCCGACTGGTCGCGCCTGCAGGCGGTGGCTGATTGGCGACGAGAGTCACTGGCACAGGAACTCTCGGACGGCTTCCTCGGCAGGCTCGCGGCAGTGGAGGATCCACAGAGCCTCGCCGCCGCCAGTTCCCTCCTAGCGCAACGCCTCGAGCCTTTCCGCGCCGCATGGACGAAGCTGGTGGAGATCCTGTCGCTGGATGTGGCGCGGGCCTTCGGAACACCGAACCTCGACGAGGTCCCGCTCGTGCAGCTTGCCGAGCGGATGGACCGCTGGCTTGCCGCTCCGGAGGCGGTCACGCGGTGGATCGCCTTCGCCGAACGGGCGTGGCGGGCGACGGAGCTGGGCCTCGGCAGCCTGGTGGAAGCGGTGCTGGAGGGGCGCCTCGGGGGCGAGGCGCTCGTCCCGACCTTCGAGCGCTCCTACTTCGAGGCGCTCCGGTCCGACGTGTTCGGCCGGATGCCCGAGCTCAAGAGCTTCGACGGAGAGCTGCACGACCGCCTGGTCGAGCGCTTCCAGTCGCTCGATCTCGCGCGCATCGAGCTCGCACGCGAGGAGATAGCCCACAGCCACTGGAACAGCATGCCGCGCGGGAACAGCGGCATCGGACCGCTCGGCGTGCTGAATGGCGAACTGGCGAAGCGGCGGAACCTCCTCCCGATCCGCCAGCTCGTGGAGAAGGCCGGACCGGCGATCCAGAAGCTGAAACCCATCTTCATGATGAGCCCGCTGTCGGTCGCGCAGTTCCTCAAGCCGGGAGCGATCACCTTCGACCTCCTCGTCATGGACGAGGCCTCGCAGATCGAGCCAGTGGACGCCCTCGGCGCCGTCGCCCGGGCGACGCAGATCGTCGTCGTCGGGGATGAGCGCCAGCTCCCTCCGACCCGCTTCTTCGCGAAGCTGACGGGCGACGACGCGGAGGAGGACGAGGAGAGCGAGGAGTACCAGCTGCGGGCGAGCGCCGTCGAGAGCGTGCTCGACCTGTGCCTGGCAAAGGGGGTGCCCGACCGGATGCTGAGCTGGCACTACCGCTCCAAGCACCAGTCGCTGATCGCGGTCTCCAACCGCGAGTTCTACGACAACAGGCTCTTCATCGTCCCCAGCCCGTACGACGCTGTCGCCGGCATGGGGCTCAAGTTCCACCACCTGCCCCATGCGCACTACGATCGGGGTAACACGCGGACGAACCCAATCGAGGCGAGAACCGTCGCCGAGGCGGTGATCGCACACGCACGCACCAGCCCCGGGCAGTCGCTCGGCGTCGCCACCTTCTCGACGGCGCAGCGTCAGGCGATCCTCAAGGAGCTGGAGCTGCTCCGGCGCGCCCATCCGGGAGTCGAGGACTTCTTCGGACGGGGAGGGGCGGAGCCGTTCTTCGTCAAGAACCTGGAGAACATCCAGGGTGACGAGCGGGACGTGATCTTCATCTCGGTCGGCTACGGGAAGACCGCGACGGGTTACCTCGCGATGAGCTTCGGACCGTTGAACGGCGAGGGCGGGGAGCGCCGCCTCAACGTCCTCATCTCCCGCGCGAAGCTCCGCTGCGAGGTGTTCTCGTCCATCACCGGCGACGACATCGATCTTGAGCGTGCCCGCTCCCGCGGCGTTGCTGCGCTCAAGATGTTCCTCTCCTTCGCCCAGACGGGAAAGCTCGGCATAGCCGAGGAGACCGGCCGGGACCCGGATTCCGTCTTCGAGGAGGAGGTCGCGGCGAAGCTGCGGTCGTTGGGCTACGACGTGAAGGCGCAGATCGGGGTTGCGGGGTTCTTCGTCGACCTGGCCATTTCGGATCCGGAGAAACCGGGGCGCTTCGTGATCGGGATCGAATGCGACGGCGCCCAATATCACTCCTCGCGGTCGGCGCGTGACCGGGACCGGCTGAGACAAGCTGTCCTCGAGAGCCATGGCTGGATCATCCACCGCATCTGGAGCACGGACTGGTACCTCCGGCCGCGGGAGGAGCTCGCGAAGGTGCAGACGGCGGTCGAGGCCGCCATCGCGGCGTGGAGGGAGAGGGACGAGAACGTCGCCTCGCTGCCGCACGTCGCCGTGCCTCTCCAGTTCTCCGTGGAGGCGGTGGACGAGCACGAGGAACTCATCGTCGGCAATGTCGGCCATAGCCGAGCGGCCTCGCCCGTGGCCCCGGCGACGCTGGCCGTTCCATACATGGAGGCCGAGTTCGCCGTCGACCGGTCGCTCGAGCCGCATCTGATCCCCACCGGGCTAATGGCGAAGTACGTCGCTCAGGTGGTCGACGCGGAGGGCCCGATTCATCAGGACGAGATCGTCACCCGCATTCGGCTCCTCTGGGGGCTGGGCAGGGCCGGGAGCCGCATCCGGGACGCGGTCGCCAAGGGGATCGGAGTCGCATCGGCAACCGGGGCGATCTGCGGCGGACCCGAATTCTGGGCATGCCCTGACGCCGAGGTGAAAGTCCGGGATCGCTCGGAGGTGGGGTCAGCCAGCGTCCGAAGGCCGGAAGCCATTCCACCAGTGGAGATCGAGCACGCGGTGCTCGCGATCGTCACCCAGAACTTCGGAGCGCTGCGAGACCAGGTCGTCCAGGCGGTGGCCCGACTGCTCGGCTTCGCCTCGACCAGTGCCCAGCTGCGCGGGCGCATACTCGACGTTGTGGATGGCCTCTTGGCCGCTGGAAAGCTGAGGGAGCAGACGGACCTGCTGGTCGTCGCCCCGCCTCCTGCGGTGCATATCAAGCATCAGCTCTAGTTGCGTGGACACTTACCGGAGCCACAGGATGGTTGCGGCTAGTGTGACGACAGCGAGATAGTTGCGGGCGGTTTTCTCGTAGCGTGTGGCGACGCGGCGGAATTTCTTGAGCTTGGAGAAGCAGCATTCGATGAGGTGGCGCTCTTTGTAGAGCTGCCGATCGAACGGGTGCTTGGCGGTTCGTGAGGGGTTGTTGGGAATCACCGCCTCGGCGTCCATAGCGGCGATGACGGCTCGGAAATGGTCTGCGTCATAGGCGGCATCGGCCAACACGATGTCAGCCTTGTGTCCGCCGATCAGGCTGGCGGCCTGCGGCACGTCGCCCCTGTGGCCGCCGGTCAGGCGGAGGGCGACCGGGCAGCCGAGCCCGCGCACTGCCATGTGGATCTTGGTGCTTAGGCCACTGCGTGAGCGTCCAAGGGCCTGATCTTCAGCCTCTTTTTAGCTCCGGCGGCATGCTGGTGGGCGCGCACGATCGTGCTGTCGACGATGAGATACTCAAAGTCCCCATCGTCAGCCATGGCGGCGAAGACGCGGTGCCAAATCCCCTTGGCGCTCCACCGGCTGAACCGGCGAAAGGCGCTGTTCCACGAGCCGAACAAGTCCGGCAGGTCGCGCCAGGGCGACCCCGTCCGAACGATCCACAGTACCGCCTCCACGAACATCCGGTTGTCGCGCCCCGACGAGCCGCGCGTCCGCTCGTCACCGATAATGTGCCGCGACATGCGCTCCCACTGGTCATCCCGCAGGATCATACGGTCCAGAACTCCCATGGCTGCTCCCCAAAAAACAGCCTTGAATCAGAACTCACCCGCTTTGGGAATCCCAAGAGTCCACGCAACCTAGTGCGTCCACCACCCACGACGCCGGCTGTAGCGTCATGGCCGTAGTTGGCTGTTCCCGAGCCCTTCAACCCGCCGTCCGACGCCTCTTTGGCCGACCCGTCCCGCTCCATCCACCGTCACGGCGCCGCGGCCACTGGCGCCGCCGCAGACGCCGCGACCACCGGCTCGAGGCCAAGTGTGCAGCTCGAGACCTTCAGCGGCGCGATCGCCCGGCCGGCGACCTCAAGCAGATGCTCATGGTGGGTCAGGAACAGCACCTGGGTCTCCCTGGCGAGCTCCGCGAGTTCCCGGAAGCCCGCAGCGGCACGTTCGTCGTCATAGTTGATGAAGAGATCGTCGGCGACGAACGGCAGTCGGGCGCCGCCGCCTACCGCCTCCCTCACTGCCGCAAGTCGCAGCGCCAGGTAGAGTTGGTCCGCCGTGCCGTCGCTCATTCGGGCGGCCGGGACGGCGCGCGAGCCGTCGGAGAGGAGACCGATCAGCTGACCGTCCTTGCCTTCCACCTCGACGTCCAACCCGGCGTAGCGACCGAGGGTCAGGCGGGAGAAGATCTCCGAGGCTTCACGAAGGAGGGGTGCCTGGCGCTCGCGTCGGAAACGCTCCACCGCCCAACGCAGCAGAAGCGCCTCGGCCCTGCGTTCGACGTAGGCCTCCGCCTGGAACTCCATCTCGGCCTTGGCCTGGACCATGTCGGCCTGGGCCGCCGCGGCATCCGGTCCATCGTCGATCTCCCGGAAGGCGATCTCGTGCCGCTGCTTCTCCTCCGACAGTTGCTGAAGTCCGGCCCGCAGGTGGTCGAGCACCCCCCTGATGCGCTCGCTGTCGGCTTTCAGCTGAACCGCATCGGCCGCGCGCACAAGCTCGACGAGGGCGGACACCTCGCCGCCGCCGGCGGCGGCGAGCACCTGGTCCTCAAGCTGTGCGATCTCCGCCGACAAGGCCCGGGCTCGGGAAGACCGCTCCACGACCGGGATGAGGTCGCGCGGCTCCGAAACCCCCGCGACGTCGAGGACAGGCCTCAGCCGGGCCTCCGCGGTGCGAATTTCGGCGTCGGCTGCCGCCGAGGCCGCGGTTGCCCGGTCGCGGGCCGAGATCAGCTCGGTCCGGCGGCGGTCCAGCTTCCTGCCGACCTCTAGCGCCTCCAGCAACGCCGCCAGCCGGGTCAGCGAGTCCACGCCGTCCGGCAGCCGCACGCCCGCAGCCGCGGCAAGCGCGTCCACCTCGCCGCTGAAGCGAGAGACCTCCTGCTCCATGGATTGGATCCGGCGCTCGAGATCGGCGACCCCGCCCGTGATCTCGCGCACCTCCTCCAGGAGCGTCAGCCGCTCGCGCACGAGCGAGAAGCGGGCACCCTCACCGAGGTTTGCCTCCGCGACCCTCGCCGTCCAGGTCTCCTCCCATTCGGCGAGATCGGCCTCCGCCGCCGCGACATCCCTGGCGGCGCGCGCGGCCGCCGCCTCGGCGGCCTCGACCTCGCGGCCGAGCGACGTACGCTCGGCATTGGCCGCGGTGATCTTCCCGATGCGCGCATCGACGTCGTCCAACACCGTCGCGATGCTCTTGGCTCCGGCATCCAGCCCGAGCTCGCCGGCAAGCGCCGCCGCCTCGGCAACCGCGGCGCGGAGGGCCCCCTCGGCTTCCCCGACCTCCGCCTGAGCAGTCTGTAGCCGCTCGGCGAGCGCCAGGGCTTCGCGAGCGCGCCCGCGCCACGCCTGAAAGCCCGCCACGTCGAGCTCCGACCCGACGAGGCCGATCAAGGCGCGCCACCGATCCAAGGCTTCGGAACGCTTGCGAGAAGCGTCCTGGGAGGCGGTCCGCGCGTGGGAGGCGTCCAGCTCGGCTTCCTCAAGATCGCGCCTGCGGGCGAGCGCCAGCGCGGCCGCCTCGGATGTCTCGTCACGCCGGTCAGAGAGTTGGTCGACACTGCGGACCTCCTCCTCGTAACGGCTCACCTCGGTGGGCGGATCGGACAGGGGCACATGATCCAGCAGCGACCGGCGCAACCCCGACCAGATCTCATCCCGGGAACCGCGCGCCTCGGCCACCGCCTCAGGCAGGACGGGGTCGCCGGCCTCCATCGCCTGCCGCAAGGCCAATCTGGCGGCCTCAACCCTCCGCCCGGCCTCCAGAACGGCAGCGTCGGCGAGTTCTGCGTCCCGACGAGTCCGCTCCAGCGCCTCCGACGCGGCGGACACCTCTACCTCGTCCGGCAGAGGCAGGACTCGCAGCTCCGCGGCGGTCCCGCTCCAGGGTGCCAGGAGCTTCAGCGCCGTCGCGAGCTGGCCGTCTAGCTGAGCGGCGCCCCGACGTGCCTTGACCACCGCCGCATCAAGGTCGCCGGCCGTCCGCAGACGGCGCAGGGTGACCGCAGGCGCGGCAACATCCACCGGCGGACCGAGCGCCTCGCGGCGAGCCGAAAGGCGGGCGAGATCCTCGGATGCCTGCGTCGTCGTCCGACGTGCCGCAGCGAGCCGCTCGTCGAGCCCGACGCGACGCTCTACCAGTTCTCGGACCTCGGCGGACTTCGTCCGGGCTGGAAGCCGCGCCCGCGTCTCCGCCGCGCCTTCGGGAGGCCATTCGAGATCTGCCTGCAGCGCGCGAAGACGCGCGATGTCGGCATCGCGCTTGGCGCGCCGCCTCGGAAGGTCGGAGACGTAGTCCGCGATCACCGACTTGCGCTCCCGCAGCGCCCCGATCTGCTCCGTGGCGGCGACGAGGGCCTCCGGAACGGCCAGTCCGGCCAGATCGCGAGCCGCGGCCTCGAACGCCTCCGATGCGACCTGACGGCGGACCCCAGCCGTCTCAATGTCGGCCAGGCACGAGCGGCAGGTCTCCCCCGCGTCGGCAGGCAGCTCCGGCACCTCCCCAATCTCGGAGAGGCTCCGCCGCCGCTCGAGAAGCTGCGATACGGGAAGGACGAGGCGACGCTTGCGCTCCACCGCATCATGCTCTGCCAGAGTCCGCTCGAATTCGGCCTGCGCCGCATCGACCGCCGCCGCCGCGCGCTCGAATTCGCGCCGCGCCGCGTCCCACTTGGCCGGCTTCACCTGCGCCTGCCGGAGCCGGCCTCGGGCTTCCTCATAAGCCGCCTGCGCCACATAGTATCTGCGATCCCTAGCCTGCGTTCGCGCCCAGATCGCCTTCGCCTCTTCATCGAGCTCGTCACACAGCCTCGCGACGCCCGCCAGACCGGCGCCCGCCGAGAAGATCGCCTCGCCGACAGCCCCCTCGCCCGCGACGATCTCGCTGCCGCCGCGGCGGAGTCGGGTGTGGTCGAGGCTGAACATCCGCTCGAACGCATCCGCATCATACCCGTGGAGATGCGGGACCAGGACGGAGTCCGGCAGCGGGGACTCGGCCTCGTCGAGCAGGGTCCGGACGTCGCCCTTCCGGCGGCGCACCACGAGATCTCCACCCTCTCCGGATATGACCGCTCCGACGCGCAGCAGCGTCCGGTCGAAGCGGTAATCCTGAGTGGTCTTGCGGCCGAAGCCGAACAGGAGATCCCGGATCGCCGAGAGGGTGGTGGTCTTACCCGCCTCGTTCGGGCCGTAGATAAACTGGAGATCGGGCTGCCCTGCGGGAAAGGTCAGCGTGCACGAGTCGAAGTGACCGTATTTGATCAGCCAGAGCTCGCTAAAGCGCATCAGGCCCGCCCTCCCGCCAGACGGAGGCGCAGCGACTCCGCCGCTCGCGCGACGATCCCATCGAACTCGCCCGCGCGGACCGCGGCGATCGGCTCGGAATCACCTCCGAGATCGGCGGGAAGCCGCCCGGCCAGATCCGCAAAATCGCGGCGGAGCACCTCCCGAAGCTCGGGATCCCCGCCGGCGGCGGCGAGCAATGCCGACAGGTCGTCGCCGGCGGCCCCTTGGGTCGCCGTCGCCTCGCGGGTCGTCCGCAGGCGGACCTTCTCGATCCAGATGCGCTCCGACACCCCGGCCGCGACCGCCCGCACATCCTCCCTAAGATCCTGCCGTCGCCCCACGAGCGCGTCGTGCGCCTCCGTCGCGCCGGATATCTCGACCCGGACCACCAGCGGCCGACCGGCGGCCTCATGGTCGCGCGCCCTGAGGAGCGCTGTCCGGACCGCCGCCTCGACGTCGGCGGCCGTCGACAATCCGGATGCGTCGACCTCGACGCGGGCCCAGCGGACCACGTCCAGGGGCACGTGCTCGACGACGGCGACGCTCCCGGCGTCCACAGTCACGAGCGCCGCGCCCTTCGGGCCGGTCTCCCGGACGCTGCGCCCCTGGAGGTTGCCCGGGAAGACGATGTGGGGCCCCTCACCGACGATAGCGAATCCGTGGACGTGGCCGAGGGCCCAATAGTCGTATCCCCTCGCCGCCAGTTCTGCGGGCTCGCAGGGGGAGTAGGGCGCGTGCTCCGGATCGCCCTGGAGGCAGGTGTGCAGCACCCCGACGTTAAAGCGCCCAGAAGCAGCCGCCGGATAGGCGAGCGCGAGGTTCCCGCCCGGATCCCGATCCCGGTAGCTCTGGCCGTGCAGTAGCGTTCCGGTCGCCGCGTGCTCGAACGTGCCCGGCGCCCGGTGCGGAAACACATGGACGTTGGGAGGCAGCGGCAGCTTGCGCGTGATCGAGGAGTCCGCGTCGTGATTGCCGTAGAGAAGGAAGACATCGATGCCGGCGTCCGCCAAACGGCGCATCGCGCCGCAGAAGAAGAGGCCGGTGCCGAAGTCCTCCCAATCGCCGTCGTACAGGTCGCCCGCGATCACCAGGAAGGCGACACCCTCGCGGATCGCGAGCTCGACGAGGTTGTCCAACGCCTCGCGGGTCGCCGTCCGGACCGCCTCGGCGGGCACGCCCTCGTAGCGCGACAGTCCGCGGAGCGGACTATCTAGATGGATGTCAGCCGCGTGCAGGAATCTGAAACCGTCCACACTCATCCTGAAAACCTCCGAATCGGAAAGGAGCACGCCAGGGGTGACAATTCTAGTCATCAGCGGTGCATGCATCCGAATTGGAAGCATTTCCGGTCGGGGGACCGCGCGTCCGCGCCCAGTCGAGGAAGGAAGTGAGCGCGTCCCGGCACTGGTTTCACGCAGAACCAGCTCAGCAGTCACGGCACGTCAAAACGACGTGTTCACCGAGGGCGATCTCGTAGCCGATATAGTCGTCAATCCCAGGCGGGGCTACGGGCGTCCAACGCTCCTCAGCGGCGGCGATCGCGTCCGCGATGAACTTGGCGACCGCCGCTGCATCCTTGCCCCACCAAGGCACGATAGCGGCAGCGAGCTGCTGCTCGAATCCGTCGAGCAGCTCGGCGTCCATGAAAAGCAGGTGGCCGAGCTGCGCGAGAGCCTGGTCGGCAGTGGCGAAGACGAAGCGCTTCTCCGCATAATCCGTCACCTTGGCGCGCTGCACGAAGTCGCTGAGATGGGTGATGTCCCAGGCGGCATTGCGCACGCCGGCAAGCGCACGGGTCCGATCGGAAGACTTGAGCTGCTTGAGCATCCCGGCCCGGGACGCGCGTGGGGATAAGAACATCGCCGCAAAAATAGCGGCTGGCCCGGCTACGATGAAGTCAGAGACCATCCACTCAAGTAGGCTTTTCGCGCGTTCAAGCGGTGTCCTTTCTGTGTCGAGTTCCAGCGCAGCGAGGCGCAGCGCCACCGCATAGTTGCAGCGATAGCGGTGGACGGGCGCTGCGAGGTCGAAGGTCGTGGGCGGGCCCGCTTTGATCGAATCGAGGCGATTGGCACGCCGGAGCGCGAGATCAATCCAAGCCCTGGCTTGCCCTTCGTCGGCAGCACGGAACCAACGGAGCTCCTCATTGGCGATTGGATTGCCGTCACGATGCGCCAATTCGTGGAACGCTATCGAAGGTTCGATATCGAAGTTCATGGCCTGGGCCAGCGCCATCAGGTCGATCGCCGCCTGCGTCGGCCCATCGGCGGGATGGGCGATGCCGTCCCTCGCCGCGCGGGCCATGCGTGAAACGATGTTGCGGTCGGGCAGGATCACGGTCGTGGTGCGCTCGACAAACGCGGCGTAGGCCAAAGCTTCGAACGCGAGGAGACCCACGGCAGGAGGGATGAAGCCGGCTACCATGCATCCGGACACACTGAGGCGACTGGCGATTGTCCGCACATCCTCAATCGGGAAGTCCGGATCGAGCGCGATCATGACTGTTGCATCATCTTCAAGCATTCTGACCTGCCGTTTTTGCGAGCATCCGATCAATCGAACGCCCTTAGCGGACGCTGCCGCCCTTCCCCCCCGGGATCACGCATTGTTGACACGAGCCGGGTCCAATGCGAGCTTCGATCTACGGATCGTGGCTCCAAACCTGACGCCAAGTTAAAAGCCATCAGATCGCATGTCTGTCGCACCGATCCTCTTTCATCGGCTGCTGATTAAATGGCGTCTAGCTGCCAAGGGATAGAGGCTCCTATGCGTGTTTACATTGCGTCCGAGGACCTGCCTGCGCTCAAACAGTACCTCCACCGCTCCCTTCCTGATCATAAGCCCAGCCACCGGATCGAGGCGGCGGCGCGGGGATTCGGCTTCACCACCCATGCCGGCTTGCGAGAAACACTGGCGGCCGGCCCGGTCGCGCTCACTGCCGACGATCGGCGCTTCTGCGCCGAGCTGGGCACCCCGTTTGAAGCAGACGGCGACTACAACCGCTATCTGTCCCGAGCAATCGCTCGGATCGAGCTTCATCGCGTGCTAAATGCCACCCCCCGGCTGACGCAGCGCGGTTTCGACAGCGCTTGGATGCCAGTCAGCGGCGAGATGGACAAGCCGCTTCGCGAGCGGCTGAGTATGCTAGAGGAGCGCCGGCAGGAGGCTTACGAGTCCGACTGGTCGTTTGATCAGTTCGATCTGGCATGGATTTATCTCTCGCGGCAGCAGAAGATCAAATCGATCAATCGGCGCACGGGAAGTTATGGCCTTAAGCACCGGGCCGAGAACCTGATGCGCGAGTTCGGGCACTTCCGCCCGCTTGGCAACTATGTCTCGAACGGGATGCTCATTGCCGCGGCCTACTCGCTCGGCTTCGACGTTAAGCCGGTCGGGTCAGGGAACTACAATGCATATCTCAACATCTCGATGGTCACGGTGAACCGATCGCGCGGCCGGCAGCCGAGGTCGGCGACCCAGGATCCTGCGCTCGTCGCCGCCATGTACAGTGATCTGGACATGGTGCTGACCTGACCCCCCGTCCTGTGTTGAATTGCAGATATTGTGGCCCCAAAGGCAAGCCGGACAGCTCACGCTAAGCCCTTCACGTCCTCGTATAGCTTGCGCAGTTGAACGTCGCTCATATCGATGAGGGGCTCGTACATGAACGCATTCACATGGATGTTTTCGGGAGTCATCAGCTCAACACGATCCAATACGCGCAGCGCAGCATCCTCGCCGGGGAAGTCGTCGCGGAAGCGGTCAATAAGCACCCGCGTCTGATTCTTCGTCACCGTCGCAACCCAGGCATCGTCGTTGATCTTCGCAATCACGAAGCTCTCCGCCTTCAGGCGAGTAGCGATGGCGAGGACGATCTTGTTCTCCAGCTTCAGGCCTTCTCCATCGGCCATGCACGCATCAGCTTCCTCCATTATGAGGTCGATGATCTTCTGATCAGGAGCGGGCGAGTCCCCCTTAGGCTCACAAACCGAGTTGAAAATGCCGTCCAGATCCCCAACCGTTAGGGCGCTCGTCTCCGGCTTCCAGTGCAGCATCGAGGTCAGCTTTAGGAATCTCGGGTCGCCGGCACCGTGCGTCATCTCAATGATGTTCCGCAGGAACGCTATCGAGGCTATCTGCTTGCGGCGATCTTTGAAGAAGTTCTTCTTCCAGTCGTGCGGCGCATTGCGAATATAAGTCGCCTGAACAAGCTCAATATGGTCGGCGTCCTTCGTTGCCATCAGGCAGTTCTTATACCCAACAAATCTGCTTTCTATGGTTCTGAAGAAATCGAAATTATGAGTCATTATGATCAGCTTAACCTTGCGATCTTTGCTCACATCCTGAAGATATTGAATGATGGCGTACTTGTTGTTATAGTCAAACGATTCCGCAATGTCGTATACAACAACTAGCGTCTCAATGCTGTCCTTCATTCGGCGTCGCAGCTCGAAAATAACATTGATCAGGTACAGAGCCCGGCGCTCACCCATGCTGAGAACCTTAACAAGGTCATCTCGCGAAATGTCAACAGTCTCTCGCCCGTCACTGTACTTGAAGCTAAGAATGGGCTTTTCCACCTGCCCCAAGATTACAGGAAGCTTGTTCGTAGCGGAGAGTTCGAATGGCACGAAAAATCGTTCGTTGAATATCGTGAGAACCTTATCCCATTCTGTAGTTTGCTGACGAGCAAGTTCGATTATCTCTTTCCGGCGCGCATCAACCTCTTCGATGACTCGAATATATGCCGAATAGAGTTCCTCATTGGCTTTGAGATAAGAACGAAGAACGTCCTGTCTGAACGCCTCTATATTATCCATCTTTGAGAGGACAGCCTCGTTATCTTGTAGGTAGCGCTGAAAACCCCTTAAGTCCTCGTTTGCGACTAACTTCTTCTGCACAGCATCGAAGCGCTTCGCCAATTCTGGCTCAGTCAGAATCGCCCGCTTCTCGTCTTCAATAATGTCCATGAGCTGCTTTTGGTTCTTAACCTCCACAGGAACGCCGCTGGCATATAGATTTACGGTGTGATCCGCATTGAAGAACCCCTGCTTCGCGAGTGTCTTCGCAATCTCTCCCGCATTATAGTAATCGAAAGTGCCTTTTCGGAAGTAATTCGAGTTGGCCAGCAACTCATTATAACGGGCAATAAAGTTCTTGATGGCCGCCATCAGATCAGCGTCTTCAAGGGCCTTCAGGACCTTTTCATTGAAAACCACATCATAATCTACATCAGCAAACGGGGCTTCTTCTTGCCGCTCAATAACCCGGGAAAGGCCCAGCGCTGCATCCTCGAACTGGCCTGCGCGCCGCGTCATCGCTACTGAAATCTCGTGCGCGAAGTCGCGCTTTGAGCCGGTCTGTGCGCGCAAAGCCCTCAGGAGGGCCTCTCTTGCGGCCGCTACGCGAGCTTCAAGTTGCTCGCTTTCCCGCCGTAGCTCGGCACTGACGAGAAGGGTCGATGTCTTTTCGGTCGGGGTATATTCGGAGTCATAGGATCGTACGACCAATATGCGCTCATCCGCGATTTCGGTGCCGGTTTCATCCGTGATATGCCGAACCGCCTCGCGATCTTTGAATATCCGATCCTCAGACTTTCGCCCCTGGGAGGCGTCGAAGAACGTCTCCGCGAACGAGGATTTCATGACGCCATTCGGCGCGTAGAGCGCCCAAGCAGGCTTGCCGGTGAAATCAAACTCATGCTTGAGGGCCTTGATGCCGTAGCAGTGCTGGAGGTCGATCTTGACCCGGTCCATGACGAATCCCTTGTGGAGGTTATGTCATGGCTACCTACCCCCTGTGGGTGGGGAGTAAAGTGTAACACTCCCGACGAATCGGGCGAGCTTAGCTAGTGAAGGCGCCTGATCTTTTCGATTGCCGCATCTCCGGTCGGTTCGACCTCCTTCCCCTCCAGACGGCCCGATATCTCGTCCAGCAGCCGTTCGAACGCTTCGTTCGCAGCCGCTAGCTGAGAACGATCCGGGCGGGGCGAGCGCTGTCCTCTGTCGAGAGGAAAAGCTGGTGACGGGTCTTTCGCGGCTTCATCCCGACGGCTCCTGAGATGCCTGGCGAAGGCCACGTCCGCGTAGGCGCGGAGGGGCTAAGCTGTCGCGAAGCCCCGCAAACGCCTCCTCCTCTCCACTGATGGTAAAATACGTCTATTGCACCGGGTCCCCGATTTGCGGAAGCAACTGGTGGCAAAATTCACATTTTGCAGCGTGTTGTGACGGCCCGTGCACCCGCCCATGGAATCAGTAGATACATGCTCAGTGGCTGGAGCCGTTCACAAGCGGCGCCCGCTGTTCGGCGGAAGTGAGGGCAGTCCCATTCCGCCCCCTCCTCCTTCTCCGCCCACTGAAGTCTACCTGGAATTGTGGGGAACTGCCCCCATAGGTGCCCCCCTCCCTGCCGAGCGTCCGCTTGTGGCCGAAAGCGGACCGTCTGCTTTCGGACGACTGATGCTAGAATGCAGACGCTGCTGCTTGATGCGGGTGAGCGTCCGCTTGAAACTCCTTGCGGACACTAGGTGGCGGAGGCGCCAGTGTTCTTCAGCGGCCGAAGCGCCCCCGGGCGCTGAGCTTTCTCGCGTTCTCAGCGTAAGCTCGTCCAATCCGCTGCTCGCTTCCGTCGGCAAGCTGTGCGACCCAGCGC
>JALYNE010000016.1 GCA_030773375.1 Pseudomonadota bacterium | reverse complement strand
CGATCATCTGCTCGGCATCCTTGGTGCCAAGCGTGGTGGTGCAGATCGCCTGCGTCTCGCCGCGTGTGAACAGCGCCGAGCCGTGCGTGCGCGGCAGGAAGCCGACCATCGACTCGATCGGTCGAACTGTTCTGGTGTCGCGGCCGTCGATGCGGCGGCCTTCCTTCAAGATTGCTCCGCGGACAATTTCCGCTTCGAGCTTCTTCACCAGCTTTTGCGCCGCGAGCTGAGCCTGGGGATCTGCGTCGGCAAAGGCTTCTTTGGCCTTTTCACGGGCCGAATTGAGCAGCGCCGAACGCTCCGACTTGAGCGTC
This sequence comes from Pseudomonadota bacterium, assembly GCA_030773375.1. Lineage (GTDB taxonomy): Bacteria > Pseudomonadota > Alphaproteobacteria > Sphingomonadales > Sphingomonadaceae > Allosphingosinicella. Next base: position 20,119 of record JALYNE010000016.1, on the reverse strand, counting down.
GTACGATAAGCCGCGGCGATGTTCTCGCCGATGAGCTCGCGGAGCTGCTGCTTGACGGCGGAAGTGTCTTCCGCCTCGGCGAGCTCCCACGGCTCCTTGGCTGCCTGCTCGGCGAGCCTGATGATCGCCTCGATCACCTTCTGCCCTTCGCGATGGGCGAACATGACGGCACCCAGCATGACGTCCTCGGCAAGCTCCTTGGCTTCCGATTCCACCATCAGCACTGCGTCGTAGGTGCCGGCGGCGACGAGGTCGAGCTGGCCGTCCTTGATCTGGTCCTGCGAAGGATTGAGGATGTACTCCCCATTTGCATAACCGACGCGGGCGCCGGCAATCGGGCCCATGAAAGGAATGCCGGAAAGGGTAAGCGCGGCAGAGGCTGCGATCAGCGCCACGATGTCGGGCTCGTTCTCGCCGTCGTAAGAAAGGACCTGAGCGATCACGAGGACTTCGTTGTAGAAGCCTTCGGGGAACAGCGGACGGATCGGGCGGTCGATGAGACGGCTGGTGAGCGTCTCCTTTTCGGTGGCGCCGCGTTCACGCTTGAAGAAGCCGCCGGGGATACGGCCGGCGGCGGCGAACTTTTCCTGGTAGTGAACGGTGAGCGGGAAGAAATCCTGCCCCGGCTTCACGTTCTTGGCCGCAGTCACGGCGCAAAGGACGACAGTCTCACCCAGGGTGGCCAGCACTGCGCCGTCGGCTTGCCGGGCAACGCGGCCCGTTTCGAGTGTCAGGGTTTTTCCGCCCCACTCGATTTCTACTTTTTTCGTGTCGAACATTTTGTTTCCTTAACTCACCCGCAGCCGGATGCGGCGGGGCCAATTCGGGTCCACGAAGCCTCTTCGTGATCCCCAGGTCCGGGCGGTTCGCCCGCTTGCTGGACCGATTGGTCCAAATCGGCCGCCCGCCGGATTGCGGTCGCCCGATATGCGAAGCGGCCCCGCAGGGCCGCTTCGGCTTTACTTGCGAAGGCCAAGCTTCGCGATAAGTGCGGTGTAGCGCTCCGCGTCCTTCTTTCGAAGATAATCAAGAAGCGAACGGCGCTTGTTGACCAGCATCAGCAGGCCGCGGCGGGAGTGATTGTCCTTCGCGTGGCTCTTGAAGTGGTTGGTCAGATTGTTGATGCGCTCGGTGAGAATTGCGACCTGGACTTCCGGAGAACCGGTGTCGCCGCTGTTCCGGGCGTTGTCGTTGATAATTTCCTGCTTGCGCTCGGCGGTAACCGACATCGTCAAACTCCTCGTTGCTAAAGGTTGAAGCCGCGCACCACCCGGAGCTCAGCTCCCTGGATCTCCACAAGCGCAACCGGAACAAACGCATCCGTTGCAAGGTGAAGCCCTGGCTTTGCGGCGATCCCGGCCAATTTGCGCCCCTGCCGGAGCGCTCTTGCCTGGTCGGGGGTGACGGAGAGAGCCGGGATGTCGTCCAGCCCCGCCGTCAGCGGCAAGAGTAACTCTTCAAGCTGGCGCGCTTGCGCGAATTCGCCAACTTTGTCCAGGGAAAAGGAGGATTCGATCGCGAAAGGGCCCGCTTTCACCCTCCTCAGCATCGTGACGTGGCCAACGGTGCCGAGCGCAAGCGCAATGTCGCGCGCAAGCGATCGGATGTACGTCCCTTTGGAGACACGCGCCGACAAGGTGACTTCTGCCGCTTCATCCGAGGGTGCGTGGAGAGCGGCTTCATGAAGGGTGAGGGAATGGATCGTGACGGACCTCGCCTCCAGTTCCACTTCTTCCCCGCCGCGTGCACGGTCATACGCTCGGCGCCCGTCCACTTTGAGGGCGGAATAGGCAGGCGGAACCTGCCGGATCAGGCCGGTGAACCGCTCGAGTACCGCCTCGACTGCGCGCCAGGAGGGCCGCACGTCCGATCTTGCGACCACTTCCCCTTCGCAGTCGAGGGTCGCCGTCGCTTCGCCGAACCGGATTGTGAACTGGTAGACCTTGTCCGCATCGAGCATGCGACCGCACAGCTTGGTGGCTTCGCCGAGCGCCACCGGAAGCACCCCGCTCGCCAGCGGATCAAGCGTTCCGCCGTGGCCGACTTTCGCCTTCGAATATCCCCCTTCCCTCAGCGCGCGCTTGACGGCCGAGACGATCTGGGTGGACCCCGGCCCTGCCGGCTTGTCGATGACCAGCCAACCGTGCACGCCTCAGCCTATTCCCGCGACCGAGGCAAAAAGCCCGATCAGCATACGCACCGGCGGGACCACCACGCGCTCGACAATGTCGGCGCTCGGCCACAGCATCGGCACCACCACGAGGAGAATGATGAGCAGTGGAAAGCCGAAGCGGCCGAGCTTTGCGTAAGGCTTTGCCAGCGGCCGCGGCAGCAAGCCTTCGACAATATGGCCGCCGTCGAAGGGCGGGATCGGGAGCAGGTTGAAGACCGCCAGGAAGATGTTGATGACCAGGAAGTTCTTGAGGTTCTGCGCGAGAAACGCTGCGCCTCCCTGCATCGGCCCTGCGGAAGGCAGAACCAGCGCGAGTGCGAAAGCTGCGACCAGCGCCAGCAGCAAGTTCATCCCCGGCCCGGCAAGCGCAACCAGCATCATATGAATTCGGGGCTTGCGCATTTTGCCCGCGACAACCGGAACGGGCTTTGCCCAACCGAACACGGGCGCCCCCGAGACAGCGAGGATCAGGGGAAGAATGACTGTGCCAACAGGATCGACATGGCGGACCGGATTGGGGCTGAGCCGCCCGAGCCGCTTGGCCGTCGGATCGCCGAAAGCATTCGCGGCCCATCCGTGGGAAATCTCATGAAAGACGATCGCGAAGATGAGCGGGATTATCCAGGTGGCAAGATTGAAGATCATGTCACCCACCGGGTCGATCCCGCCACTCGTCCGCGAGCACCGAATAAACCGCCGTGTCGCGCACGAAGCCCGTCCAGGTGATGCGGTTCCGCCGCAATGTTCCTGTCCGGACGGCTCCCAACTTTTCCACGGCTGCCATCGAGCGACCGTTGCGCGTGTCGATCCGGAAGTCGACTCGCGTGAAGCCTTCGGCGAACGCGCGGGTCAGCATCAGCCGCTTCACGCGCGCATTCAAACCCGTCCCGCGTACACGAGGAGCAATGTAGGTTCGGCCGATTTCGAGGACCCGGTTCTCCCGGTTGATGCCGAGATAGCTGCTCATCCCCACCAGCTGCTTGCCGGTGAGAATTGCGAACGCCGCTTGATCAGGCTGGCCGAGACAAGCGTCGAAATTGCCGTTGAAATCCTTTCCCGAAAAATTGACAGGATAGATCTGCCAGATTTCGGCATCTTCGGCGCAGGCGGCACGGAGCGCCTCGCGATGATGCTCCGCAAGCGGCTCAATAGAGGTCTCACCGTCGCTCATAGGCGCGGCAAGGCTCACTCTTCTTCGTCGCCGTGCAGGTCCCGCGCCACCCTGGGTGAGCGGAGGATATTGTCGATATGGCTTCCTTCCTCGAAGCTTTCGTCGGGCAGGAACTTCAGATTCGCGGCATATTTCGTGTTCACGCGCCGGGAAACCTCGCCCTTCAGGTAGCGCCCGTTGCGCTTCAGCGCGGAAAGCACTTCTGCCTCGTCCGCGCCGAGCAACGGCTTCACGAACACCGTGGCATGACGAAGATCGGGCGACATGCGCACTTCCGTCACCGAGACGCTATGGCTGGCGAGCACGTCGTCGTGCACGTCGCCGCGCATCAATATGTCGGAAAGAGCGTGGCGCACCTGCTCGCCGACGCGGAGCAAGCGGACCGATCGCCCTTCAGCAGATTCGTTTTGTCGAGCCATATCTCCCTCTCCCCTTCTGAGGGAGAGGGCCGGGGAGAGGGGGAGTCGGAACGACGCCCCTCCTTGAAGCTGCCCCTCTCCCAACCCTCTCCCATGAACGGGAGAGGGTTTTGGTTATAGCGTGCGCTGGCGCGCCTCGACCTCGTAGGTTTCGACGAAATCGCCCGCCTTGATGTCGGTCGTGTTCTCGAAGGTAACGCCGCATTCGAGGCCAGCGCGGACTTCCGGCACGTCGTCCTTGAAGCGACGGAGCGAGGCGATCGAGCCGTTGTACACGATGACGTCCTCGCGGGTGATGCGAGCCCTGAGAGCCTTCCGGATATAGCCTTCGGTGACGAGGAGACCGGCAGCCTTGCCGTGCTTGCCCGCGGAGAAGACCTCCCGAACCTGCGCTCGCCCGACGACATGCTCCACCAACAGCGGCCCGAGTTCACCGGCCATCGCCGCCTTCACCGCATCGGTGAGGTGGTAGATGACATCGTAATATTGGAACTCCACACCGCTGCGCTCGGCGATCTCGCGCGCCTTTGCGTTCGGCCGGACGTTGAAGCCGATGATCGGCGCGCCGCTCGCGCTCGCGAGGATCACGTCGCTCTCGGTGATGCCGCCGACACCCGAATGGAGAATGCGCACCTTGATGTCCTCGTTCGAGATGCGGTTCAGGGCATTCACAATCGCTTCCGCCGACCCTTGAACGTCGGCCTTGACCACCAGCGGATATTCCTTGGTCGTGCTCGCCTTCGAGGCGAACATGTTCTCGAGGCTGACGGGCGCGCTGGTGGTGCGCTTCCGATCGAGGAGGCCCTGGCGGTATTCAGCGACCTCGCGCGCCCGCGCCTCGTTTTCGACGACGGTCAGCGTGTCACCCGCCGAAGGAACGCCGGAAAGGCCCAACACTTCAACAGGAACGGACGGTCCGGCTTCCTTCACCTGACGCCCCTTGTCGTCGATCATGGCGCGAACCTTGCCGGAAATCGCGCCGACGACGAAGATATCCCCGACCCTGAGGGTGCCGCGCTGCACCAGCATCGTGGCCAGTGGGCCGCGACCCTTGTCCAGCTTGGCTTCGACCACAGTGCCTTCGGCGGCGCGGTTCGGGTTGGCCCTGAGCTCCAGGAGCTCCGCCTGGAGCGCGAGCGCATCCAGAAGCCCATCCAGATTGGTCTTCTTCAGAGCCGAAACTTCGACGTCCTGAACGTCGCCGCCCATGTCCTCGACGACGATCTCGTGCTGCAGAAGCTCTTCGCGTACGCGCTGCGGGTTGGCTCCCGGCTTGTCGATCTTGTTGATCGCGACGATCATCGGAACGCCTGCAGCCTTGGTGTGGTTGATGGCTTCCACCGTCTGGGGCTTCAGGCCATCATCGGCGGCGACGACGAGCACCACGATGTCGGTTACGTTGGCGCCGCGCGCCCGCATTTCCGTGAACGCCTCGTGGCCCGGTGTGTCGAGGAAAGTGATCTTCGACTTGTCGGCGAGCTGCACCTGATAGGCGCCGATATGCTGCGTGATACCGCCAGCTTCGCCCGAGACTACGTTCGCGCCGCGGATCGCGTCGAGAAGCGAGGTCTTGCCATGGTCGACGTGTCCCATGATGGTCACGACAGGCGGCCGTGGCAGCAGAGTATTGTCTGGGTCCACGTCGGCTTCGGTCTGGATGTCGATGTCCGATTCGCTGACGCGCTTGATGTTGTGCCCGAACTCAGTGACGAGCAGCTCGGCCGTGTCCTGATCGATCGTCTGATTGACCGTCACGACGACGCCCATCTTGAAAAGCGCCTTGACGAGGTCTGCGCCGCGCTCGGCCATGCGGTTCGCGAGCTCCTGGACGGTGATCGCCTCCGGCACCACCACGTCGCGGACCTGCTTGGCCGACGGCCCGGACTGCATGTGCGCACGCTTTTCCTTCTCGCGGGCGCGCTTCAGCGCCGCCAGCGAGCGAGCGCGGGCGCCACCCTCGTCGTCGAGGGCGCGAGTGACGGTAAGCTTGCCGGACTGGCGCCGGTCGTCGCGGGCGCCACGTGACGGGCGTGCCGGCTCGGGGCGCTTCACAACCGGAGCATGCTGCTTCGGCCGTGCGAGCGAAGGCCGGCGTTCCTCAGTTTCGCTCGTCTGGGCTACTGCGGGCGCCTGATCGGCAGCGGGCTCGGCAGGCAAGCGCGCATCGTCCTCAGCGGCTCTGCGACCCTCTTCCTGGGCGCGCGCACGCGCTTCTTCTTCGCCGCGACGGTTTTCGTCGGCGCGGCGGCGTTCTTCCTCACTGGCCTCCTGAGCGGCGCGGCTCTCGCGGCGGCGGGCGTCCTCGAGCGTGTTGAGGCGCGCTTCCTCGGCCTCGCGAAGCAGGCGGTCCTGAAGCTCGCGGCGTGCGGCCGCATCGTTGACCGGACGCGGCGCGGCTCTTGGAGCGGGTGCAGGCTCCGGTGCGCGAGCGGCGGGCGTGGGCTGCGGCGCCGGCTGCTCCACCTTCGGCGCTTCCGCCTCTCCCGGACGGCCGAGGATGCGACGCTTCTTTACCTCCACGACCACGGTGTTCGACCGCCCGTGGCTGAAGCTCTGCTTCACCTTTCCGGTTTCAACCGTACGCTTCAGGCCTAGCGGCGCGCGCGCACCGAGTTTCGGCTTGTCTGTTGTCTCGCTCATACTATCCTTCGTTCACATCCTCAGCCGAAACAAGCGCCGTTCCCGCCGCTCGGGCGCTTAAGCCTTCATTCGGTTCGATAAAAGCGCGCCACCGATCGATTGCGTGACGCACACGCGCAGCGGCAGCCCGGTCGATCAGCGCGACATGTACCACATTTTGCCGCCCCAGCGCCAATGACAATATGGCTCTTTCCGCTGGAAAAACCAGTCCTTGAGCAGCACCGCCTCCGACACGCCACGCCTGGTCGAGCTTACGCGAGCCGTCTTCGGCTGCATCGGAGGCGTGGAGGAGGAGGTGAACCTGCCCACTCCGCCCCGCAGCTTCGATCTTCTCGCTGCCGGTGAGAAGCGTTCCGGCGCGTGCTTCGAGCCCCAAGCGGTCGAGCGCGGCCTGGCGGAGCGCTGCCTCGATCCGCTCCGCCAGATCCGCCGGGATTGACAGGTCGCCCGTCTTGAAGGCGCGCGAAAGGGCGCCCTTCAGCTTGCCTTTCGCTTGCGCCATCTCGAGCGTCTTACGGCCCACGCCGATCCAGGCTCCGCGTCCGGGCGCTTTGGCGCGCACATCCGGCAGGATCTGCCCGTCGGGCCCGAGCGCCAGGCGAACAAGATTGTCACGGGGCTCGTGCGCGCCCGAAAGGATGCACTTGCGCTCGGGCGTGTGCGTGCCGCTCACCATCCAGCCTCCCCGGAAAGGGAGGCTGGAAGGAAGCGTAGCCTGGTTCCGCTACAGCCTAGCGTCTCATTGGGAGGCTTCCGCAACCGCGTCCTCCCCGGAAGTTTCATCCTCGAACCAGTGGGCACGCGCTGCCATGATGATCTCGTTGCCCTGCTCGTCGGTAAGGCCATATTCGGCGAGAAGGCCGCCTTTGTCCTCCGAGCGGTTGCTCTCGCGCTGCCGGCGCTGCTCCGGCCGCTTCTTCTGAACGAGCTCGTCGGTGGCGAGATCTGCAAGATCATCCAGCGTCTTGATGCCGGCCTTGCCGAGCGTCACCAGCATGGCTTCGGTGAGGTAGGGCATCTCGGCCAGCTCGTCCGATACGCCGAGCGCCCGGCGCTCCTCGCGCGCCGCTTCCTCGCGGCGGTCGAGCGCTTCTTGCGCTCGGCTCTGAAGCTCGCTGCCAAGCTCCTCGTCGAAGCCTTCGATCGAAGCCAGCTCGGCCAGGTCCACGTAGGCGACCTCCTCGAGCGCGCCGAAGCCTTCGGCGACCAAAAGCTGCGCGAGCGTCTCGTCTACGTCGAGTTCGTTCTGGAACATCTCGGACCGCTCGATGAACTCGCGCTGGCGCTTCTCGCTCGCATCGGCCTCGGTCATGATGTCGATCGCCGACCCGGTGAGCTGGCTCGCAAGACGGACGTTCTGGCCGCGGCGGCCAATGGCGAGGCTCAATTGATCGTCGGGAACGACGACTTCGATGCGGCTCTCTTCCTCGTCGATCACAACGCGGCTGACCGTCGCAGGCTGCAGCGCGTTGACGACGAACGTTGCAAGATCCGGGGACCACGGGATGATGTCGATCTTCTCGCCCTGCATCTCCTGGACCACGGCCTGGACCCGGCTCCCCTTCATACCCACGCAGGCGCCGACCGGATCGATCGAGCTATCGTGGCTGATGACGCCAATCTTGGCGCGGCTTCCGGGATCGCGCGCCGCCGCCTTGATCTCGATGATGCTGTCGTAAATCTCCGGCACTTCCTGCGCGAACAGCTTCTTCATGAAATCGGGATGCGCGCGAGACAGGAAGATCTGCGGCCCACGGTTCTCGCGGCGGACCGATAGGATCAGCGACCGGACGCGATCCCCGACGCGGAGCACCTCGCGAGGGATCTGCTGGTCCCGGCGGATCACCCCTTCTGCGCGGCCGAGATCGACCACCACATGGCCGAACTCCACCCGCTTCACCACGCCGGTGATGATCTCGCCGACACGGTCCTTGAATTCCTCATACTGCCGCTCGCGCTCTGCATCGCGCACCTTCTGGAAGATGACCTGCTTGGCCGCTTGTGCGGCGATGCGGCCGAATTCGATCGGCGGCAGCGGGTCGACGATGAAATCGCCGATCTGCGCGCCCGGCTCGAGCTTTTGCGCGTCTTCAAGGCTCACTTGCTTGAAATAGTCGTCGACCTGCTCGACCACTTCGACGACGCGCCACAAGCGAAGATCGCCGGTCTGCGGATCGAGCTTCGCGCGAATGTCGTTCTCAGCGCCGTAGCGGGCGCGAGCCGCGCGCTGGATCGCGTCCTCCATCGCCTCGATGACGATGCCACGGTCGATCAGCTTCTCGCGCGCGACGGAGTCCGCGATCGCGATCAGCTCGGCCTTGTTGGCGGAAACGGCGGCAGTAGCCATGTTCAGTCTTCCTCTACTTTGAGATTTCGGCCGCCTCGTCCCCGGACGATGCGGTATATTCCTCAATCTGATCGGCACCTTCCGCGGAAAGCGGAGCGGTCGCCGCGATGAGTTTGTCGGTCATGACGAGCTTGGCGGAATGAATGGCGGCAAACGGCAGCCGTGTCTCGCCGAGGCCGGCCACGTCGATCAGGACGTCCTCGCCCTCCGTCCCGCGAAGCGCGCCGGTGAACTGCTTGCGGCCATTGAGTTTCGCGGCGAGGCTGATCTTCGCCTCGTGCCCCCGCCAGTCCTCGAAGTCGTTGAGCCGGGTCAGCGGCCGGTCGATGCCGGGCGAGCTCACTTCGAGTCGGTAAGCGCTCTCGATCGGGTCGGCCTCATCGAGAACCTCCGAGAGCCGCCGTGAAAGTCGTGCGCAATCCTCGAGCGTCAGCTGGCGCGTATCCGGTCGCTCGGCCATCACCTGGAGCGTCGGGTCGGACGAGCCGCCGATCATCTTCACGCGCACAAGCGCAAGGCCTTGGGCCTTCGCCTCGGCTTCGATCAATTCCGTCACTCTGGCGAAATCCGCCATTCATTCTCCAATGCTAAGCCAAGACGCGTCCCGGCGCCGCCGGCCCCGCTCGGGGCCAGCCTCAACATGTTACCGATGTCGAGAAGGCAGCGCTCATATAGGCGAGAACCAGGCTGGGAGCAAGCAGATTAGCCCTTCACCCAAGCGACGGCCCACCCGAAAAACTGCACTGCCCGCTAACGCGAACCCCAGGGCGGCGGGGGCGAAGCCACCGGCCGGCTAAGATCGAATTCCACGCGGAAAAAGCGGCCAGGACGGCGAAGCTCGTAGCCGAACATCCGCTCCGGATGAACTTCCAGCGCCCAAATGTTCGCGGCCGATTGCGGAAGGTTCTCGCGGGTGAACAGGCCCGTCGAATAAGCATCTGCGGGAAATTCCTGTCGGCTCGCCCCCTGGCGATCAGTTCTGGAGCCGTGCTGCACGCTGTCGCCGCCATATTGCGTAAGTTTATCCTCCGAACCGTCGCGATGCCGGTGGTCATGCTTGAGGCGGAGCCCGCCTGCAGTTTTCGTGATCACCCAGGTGCGCGATCGATCCTCTCCGACTTGAAAGGGAATGCGGATCTCACCTGGGGAACAGTGACGCACGTGCATCACGAGCCGCTTGCCTGCGAAAGCCGCGTCCCCTTCCGCAGGCGGGCTGGCAATCCTCCCTTCGAAGGCTTTGCCGCAGAGGCTCGAGAGGCGCTGAAAGAAGCGGTCCTCACCCGATGCTGCGGGAGTGGTGGCGCAGGATGCGGCCAGAAGAAAAGCGGGGGCAATCAGATGCTTCATTCAGATTTCCTTGTGGAACGCGACTTGTGGCTTTGGCCCAGACTCGAAGAGGATCATCCCAAGGAAACTCCGCTCCGTCTCAACAGTTCGTTTCTGCCGAGATCCAATCCTATCGGGAGATCCTGATGCGCGCTGTCCTCCTTGCTTCCTGCACCGCCCTCCTCCTCCTCGCTGCCTGCAACGGCAATGGCGACACTCTCGCCAGCGGTAATGGCGCCGCTCCCGGCCGCGCCACGGCAGCGGTTGCCGCAGCAGCCGAAACATCGGCGGCAGCAGCGACCAGCGCTCCGACGGCGCCGGGTGGACGGCCCTTCGCAGTGCAGGAGATCGGCCGGTTCAACGAACCCTGGGCGATCGCCTTTCTTTCCAACCGCCAAGCGCTGATCACCGAAAAGCCTGGCCGGCTCCTGCTCTGGACCGCCGGCGGCCAGCCGGTTCCGGTGCAAGGCGTTCCCAAGGTCGACTATGGCGGCCAGATCGGCCTTGGCGATGTCGTTCTCCACCCCGATTTCGGCCGCAACCGGATGGTCTATCTGAGCTGGTCCGAGCCCGGCTCCGGTGACACGCGCGGGCCCGTGGTTGGACGCGCGAGGCTGATGACGGAGGGCAGCGCGCCGCGGCTCGAGGGGCTCCAGGTGATCTGGCGGGGAGACAAGGTCGACGGGCGCTTCCACCACGGTCACCGCATCGCCTTCTCGGGCGACGGGCACATGTTCATCACCAGCGGCGACCGGATGAAGTTTCAGCCGGCCCAGGACATGAACACCAACATCGGCAAAATCGTCCGGCTGCGCGAGGATGGGTCCGTGCCGCGGGATAACCCATTCGCAAACCGCGGTGGAACCGCCGCGCAAATCTGGTCGCTCGGGCACCGTAACCCGCTGGGCATCGCGTTCGACGGCCGCGGCCAACTCTGGAGTCACGAGATGGGCCCCAGAAATGGGGACGAGTTCAACCTGATCGAGCGCGGCTCGAATTATGGCTGGCCGGTTGTTTCCAACGGGCAGCATTATGACGGCAAGGACATCCCGGACCACCCCACCCGCCCCGAATTCAACGCGCCCGAGATCACCTGGAACGGAGTCTCCCCGGCCGGGATGATGATCTATTCGGGAAGGCTGTTCCCGCAGTGGCGCGGCAACGCTTTTCTCGGCGCGCTTACAGGTCGGGCGCTGGTCAGGGTGGCGATGAACGGTACGACCGCCCGCGAAGTCGAGCGCTGGGACATGGGCCAGCGGATTCGCGAGGTGGAGCAGGGCCCGGACGGCGCCATCTACGTGCTTGAAGATACGCGCAACGGCAACGGCGGCCGCCTCCTCAGGCTCGCGCCGTCTCGCTGAAGGCTGGTGGGTGGAGGTGAAGCGCTACGCGCTTCCACCGAACTCTTGAATCTGGTGCTTCTAAGAAGGTCTAGACGCGGCGGTAGCGGAAGTACCACACTTCATGCCCCTTGCGGCGCGCCTTGGCTTCGTACCTTGTCTGGGGCCAGCCGCCGGGGCGGGTGAGAAAGTCGCTTGCGCTTTCCGCCAGCCACTCGAAATCGGAACGCTGGTTCATGATCATCATTGACCAGCGGCAATAAGTCGGATCGTCGGTCCCGAGGCGGAACTCGCCGCCGGGCTGGAGCTTCGCCGCGACGATGTCGAGCGGCCCGTGATTGACCATGCGGCGTTTGGCGTGCCGCGCCTTGGGCCACGGATCGGGATGAAGCAGATAGAAGAATCGTAAGGAGGCGTCCGGCAGGCGTTCGAGCACTTCGAGCGCATCGCCCATGTGGAGGCGCACGTTGGCTAGTCTTTTCTCCCGCACATGCTGGAGCGCGCCGACCACACCATTCAAGAACGGCTCGGCGCCAATGAAGCCGTGGTCGGGCAGGAGATCGGCCCGATATGCGAGATGCTCTCCGCTCCCGAAGCCGATTTCGAAATGGAGCGGCCGTTCATCGCCGAACAGGCCTGTAGACGTGATCGGCCCTTCCTCGGGCACATCGATCGCGGGGAGCAATTCCTCCAGCAGGGAAGCCTGGCCCTGCCGCAGCTTGTGCCCCGAACGGCGGCCGTAAAGGCGCCTGATGGTTGTCGGATCGGACATTCGTGCCCCCCGGAATCGCACGCCCGAGCCGCTGCCGGCCCGACACGAGCGGATGTTGCTCGCCGGCCGGTTAGTCCGCGAGAGCTTCTTTCAGCCGGTCGACAAGGTCGGTCCGTTCCCAGGAGAAATAATCGCCCTCCGGGGTGCGGCCGAAATGGCCGTAAGCGGCAGTCGGCTGATAGATGGGCTTGTTGAGGCCCAGGTGCGTCCGAATTCCTTTGGGCGTCAGCCGCACCAGCGTCGGCAGAATGCGCTCCAGCCGATCTGCCGAGACGCCATTCTGCTCGGTCCCGTGAAGATCGACGTAAAGTGACAGCGGCTCGGCCACGCCGATGGCATAGCTCAGCTGGATCGTGCAGCGCTTCGCTAGCCCTGCCGCGACCACATTCTTGGCGAGGTAACGCGCCACATAAGCGGCTGAGCGGTCGACCTTGGTCGGGTCTTTTCCGGAAAAGGCGCCGCCGCCGTGCGGACTTGCTCCCCCATAGGTGTCGACGATGATCTTGCGTCCGGTCAGGCCGGCGTCGCCGTCGGGCCCGCCGATCTCGAAGACGCCCGTCGGATTGACGAAAATAAGCTCGTCACGCGGTAGCCAGCCTTCCGGCAGCACGTCGGTGAAGACGCCTTTGACGTAGTCCCGCAGCCTCGCCTGCCCTTCGTCATTGCTCAAAGCCGGCGAATGCTGAGTGGATACGACGAGGGCGGTCGCGCGGACTGGCATTCCGTTCTCATATTGCAACGTCACCTGGCTCTTGGCGTCCGGCTCGAGAAAATCGACCACCTTTGCGTGCCGGTCATGGGCGAGCCGTTCGAGGATGCGGTGCGAATAATAGAGCGTGGCGGGGAGGAGGTGCGGAGTCTCGTCGGTGGCGTAGCCGAACATGATCCCCTGGTCGCCTGCGCCCTCGTCCTTGTTGCCGCTCTCGTCGACGCCTTGCGCGATGTCGGCCGACTGCGGGTGGAGATGGTTCGAGAAAGCGGCGGTTTGCCAGTGGAAGCCGCTTTGCTCATAGCCGATCCGCTTCACCGTATCCCGTACGACCTGCTCGATTTCCGCCCGCGCCTCCGGCGTCAGCTCACCACTCTCCTCCTGAATTCCGGCACAGCGGATTTCGCCGGCCAGCACGATACGCTGCGTCGTCACCAGCGTCTCGCAGGCGACTCGCGCGACGGGATCCTTCGACAGAAAGAGGTCGACCACCGCGTCTGAAATCTGATCGGCGACCTTGTCCGGGTGACCTTCGGAAACGGATTCAGACGTGAAGATGTAGTTGCTGCGCATCGGAGGAATCGGCCTCTTCGTCAGGGAGATGCGGATATAAAGATATCCTTATATGCGCGCGGCCCTAGCGTGCTTTCCGGGCCACTGCAATCGCCATGCCCGCCAGCAGCAGCGCGAACAGGAAGGCCAGGACATTCCCCAGCCGTGCGAACAGGGTGGGTGGTTTGGCTGGCGAAAGATCGGCATCGATGATGCCGGCAGTCCGCCACGGCACGCTATGCAGCAGCCGCCCCTCGGCATCGATCACGGCAGAGATGCCTGTCGGCGTCGACCGCAGGACCGGCAGGGCCTCCTCCAGGGCACGAAGCCGCGCCTGCGCAAGATGTTGCGGCGGGCCCCATGCCCCGAACCATGCGTCGTTGGAAGGATTGAAGAGGAAGCGGGGCCTGTCTCCCCGCTCGACCACTTCGCCCGAAAAGATCATTTCGTAGCAAAGCTGAAATCCGACTTTGCCGGCGAGCGGCAGGTCCAGCGTCTGCGCGCCGGGACCCGGATCGAAATCGATGTCACCCGGCGCAAGACGCGAAAGTCCGATCGCGGAAAGAATGGGCCGGGCGGGGAGATATTCGCCATAAGGGACGAGATGCGCCTTGTCGTAGCGCGCGAGAATGCGGCCCGCAGGATCGATCGCGAAGACGCTGTTGGTGGCGCTCGTCACCTCTGTGCCGTCGCGCGACTGCCAAGTAACGCCGCCGGTCAAGAGGATGTCGTCGGCCCCGAGTAGGCTGCCAACGTCCTTTCTCAGCTGCGCCGCCGCGCCGGCATAGCGTGGGTAAACGAGCCCAGTTTCCAACGGATCCGTTATCGCCGCTTCAGGCCAGAGCAGCAGCCGCGGCCCGGGGGCCGCAGAACGGGACAAGCGCCTCAGGATCGAGAAGTTGCGCTCCGCGAAGCCCTCCTTCCATTTGTCCTGCTGGCCTATGTTCGGCTGCACGATGCGCAGCGCTACGGGCGCAGATGGAAGCGTCTCCGGCGCAGTCAAGACGGACGCGAGCGTGGCAAAGGCTATCGTTGCGGCGACAGCGAGCGCCGCCACCCAGCGCCGGCCGAAGAGAAGGAGGAGCGCGCCTGCAATCAGGATAGCGACTCCGGAAAGCCCGTAGGTCCCGAATATCGTTGCAAGCCTGGCGACCGGCGTCGGGAGCAGCGACACGCCCAGCGGGTTCCAGGCAAAGCCGGTGAACATGGTCGCACGCAGCCACTCGGTGACGATCCATGCCGCGGCAAAAACGAGCACCAACGTCAGGCGATCGCGGCGCCCATATCGCCAAGCCAGCCCGGCCGCCATCGCCGGATAAACAGCGAGATAGAGCGACAGCAGCACGACTGCGACCCAGCCGAGCCAGACCGGCATTTCGGATTGATAGGTGAAGGCTGTGGCGATCCAGTTGAGCCCGAGCACGAAGTTGCCGACACCGAACCAGTAGCCGCGGGCAAGCGCCGTCCAGAGGCCCGGCGCGCGCCCGATGAGCCATATCAGAACGCCGAGCGCCGCAAGGGTAACCGGCCAGAGGCCAAGCGGCGCAAAGCCGACCGCACTCGCAAGGCCGGCGGCAAAGGAAAGCAGCAGAAAGTTCATGAAGCCGCTATGTGAGGGAGACCGGCGATTTTCAATTCTTGGCGCCCACGCTAGAGTGCTTTCAAGTCAGGTGGAATCACCTGACGGCTCGGAAAGCACGGCAAACAGAGAAAACCGGAGTCGTTCCCGGTTCAATCCAACCGGGAACGAGTCTAGAAGGGCCGCCATGACCATTCCCCCGTTCCACCTCGCCTTTCCGGTTCACGACCTCCAGGCCGCGCGGGCCTTTTACGGGGGGCTGCTCGGCTGCCCCGAAGGCCGAAGCGATGCGCAGTGGATCGATTTCGACTTCTTTGGGCATCAGATCGTGGCCCACCTCGCCGAAGGCATGGAACCACGCCGGCACAGCAACCCGGTCGACGGGCACGACGTGCCGGTCCCTCATTTCGGGGCGGTGCTGAGCCTCGAGCAGTGGCAGGCGCTCGCCGACCGGCTCGCGGCCGCTGGCACCGAGTTCGTGATCGAGCCGAATATTCGGTTCCGCGGCCAACCGGGCGAGCAGGCAACGATGTTCTTCCTCGATCCATCGGGCAATGCGCTCGAACTGAAGGCAATGCGCGATCCGGCGAAGCTTTTCGCGAAGAACTGACGTTCGGCCGGCGAGACTGCAGCCCTCAAGGATCCGCGGTTACTCCGCGGCGATCCCCACCGCCATCGGCTCGCGTCGGGGGCTTTGGCCGAACATCACCGAGCGGTTCTGCTCGTCTGAAAACCACTCCGCCGTCGCCTCCAGCCCTTCCTGCAGACCCACTTTCGGCTCCCAGCCGAGGATCGCCTTGGCGCGGCTGATGTCGGGACGGCGGCGCCGAGGATCGTCAACGGGCAGCGGCATGTGGACCAGCCTTGATGGCGACCCGGTGAGCGCGATCACGCGCTCCGCGAGATCCGACACGGTGAGCTCAACCGGATTACCGAGATTGACCGGTGCGCCGGGTGCGGGCTCGCTGTCCATCAGCCGCATCAGCCCTTCAACCATGTCGCTCACGTAGCAGAAGCTCCGCGTCTGCGAGCCGTCGCCATAAATGGTGATGTCCTCCGCGGAGAGAGCTTGGCAAACGATGTTGGATACCACCCGGCCGTCATCGGCCCGCATGCGTGGGCCATAAGTGTTGAAGATGCGCGCAACGCGTACCTCGGCTCGGCCAGCCCGCGCAAAGTCGAACGTCAGCGTCTCAGCCGCGCGTTTTCCTTCGTCGTAGCAGGCGCGCGGACCGGTGCAGTTCACCCATCCGCGATAGCCTTCCGGCTGAGGATGCACTTCGGGGTCGCCGTAAACCTCGCTCGTCGAGGTCAGCAGAAAACGCGCGTCCATGTCCTCGGCGAGGCGGAGGAGGTTGCGCGTGCCGAGCACGCAGGTGAGCATCGTATGCTCCGGGTCGGCTTGGTAGTGCGGCGGCGAGGCTGCGCAGGCGAGATTATAGATGTGGGTGAAGCGTAGCTTGCCGAGCCTTACCTTCGCCGGGAGCTTGTCGATCACGTCCGCTTCGATGAAGTCGAACCGGCTCTCGCGCTGCAGGTGACGGAGGTTTTCAGGGCGACCGGTGAGATAGCTGTCGAGGCAGACCACCGTAGCGCCTTCTGCAAGTAACGCGTCGATGAGGTGCGAGCCGATGAATCCGGCGCCGCCTGTCACCAGCGCTGTTTTGGTGTTCCGGTTCTTCACAGGCTGCTCCTCCCAGCTTCTTCTATGACTTCTAAGTCTCTGCCCCTAACTCGGTGGGACGAATTTGGTTCACTTCAGCAACGATCCGCACCTGGGCGCGAGTCACGCCTCCATCAGCATCGGCATCGCAGCGCTTGACGCTTCGTGGAGGTAGCGCTCGAGCTCGGCCGCTCGATCAGCTGCGCTATGTCCGCTGAGGACCCGGCGCCGCGCCGCCTGTCCCAAAGCTGCCGCTTCGGCCGCCGTCCACTTGGCGAGGATCTCCGTCACCGTGCCGCTTTCGTCGGCCAAGAGGATCTCACGTCCAGGCGTGAACAGGCTATCGATCCCCTCCCAGCGGTCCGAGATGACAGGCACAGCGCAGGCGGCCGCCTCAAACAGCCGCACCGAGGGCGACCAGCCGGCACCGATCATGTCCGCGCGCGTGACGTTGAGGGTGAAGCGTGAGGCGGCATAGAATTCCGGGTGGTCCTTTGGCGCGAGATGCTCGATCCGCTCCACATTTGCCGGCCACTCGATGTCGGGCGGATATTGTGGCCCTGCCACCACGAACGCGCGGTCGGGCATCGCGCGCGCCGGTGCGAGCAGCAACTTCTCCAGCGTTGGCTGCCGATCCGGGCTGTATGTGCCGAGATAAGAAAGGTCCCACTTCTTCGGGGTATCGAGCGGGGGATAAGCTTCCGGATCGACCGAGCAATAAAGCGCCCTGGCAGCAGGCGAGCCGTAGCGGTTCTCGATGTGCCGGAGCGTCGGCCCGCCGGTGAAGGAGAGGTAGATGTCATAGCCCGGGATGATCTCGGGCGAGAGATATTCGAAGTCGCCGCGCTCGAGCTTGGCGAGAGTCACCGGCGTGTCGATGTCGTAAAAGGCGGTCACCCCCCGCGCCGTATCCTGAACGAAACGCCCGACTTCGACCCCCTCGGGGACGTAGGAGCCGACCATCACTGCATCCGCCCGTGTGATCTCGCCGCGCCATTTCTCGAGTGCGGCAAGGTCGGAATAGAGTGCGAGTTGGCAATAATCGGGGTCCACGCAGTCCCGATTGCCTGCATACCACGGCACATCGCGCTCGAGAAAAACGATCTCGTGCCCGCGCGCGGCGAATTCCTTCAGAAGCGCTCGGAACGTGGTGGCATGTCCATTCCCCCATGAGGAGGAAAGGCTCAGCCCCAGCACGACGAGCCGCATCGGGCGCTCGCTCACGCCGCGCTCCGCTGCTGGCCGAACGCCGCTTTGAAGATCGCGTCGACCTGCTCCCCGCGATGGGCATAAGTGTGTTCGGCGAGAATCCGGCGGAGCGCGGCCTGTCCGATCTCCCGGGCGCGGTCCGGCGTCAGCTGGCGCACATGCTCCGCAACATCCTGTCCGTCGCGCGCCACCAGCACTTCATCCTGGGGCGTGAGGAACAGCTCGATCCCCTCCCATGCGTCGGTGATGAGGCAAGCGGCCGCGCCCGCTGCCTCGAACACGCGGGTGGCTGGCGAAAAGCCGATATGTGCCATGCTGTCGCGCGCGACGTTCAGCACCGCAAGCGGTGTGCAATTGAAGGCGTTATGCTGGTGCGTGTAGACGTGACCCAAGTGCCGCACATTCTCCGGCATGGCTTTCGTCTCCCAGCCGTTGCCGCCGATGAGGAAGCTCCGCTCGGGCAGCATTGCGGCTGCCTTGAGGAAAAACTCCTCCACGCGCGCCTCGCGGTCAGGGAGCCGATTGCCGAGGAAGGCGAGGTCGGACGCGAAGCGGTCATCGGGCTCGACCGGATGGTGGGTCGAAGGATCGAGCGCGTTGTAGATGGGAATGCAGCGCCGCGCGCCGAAACCCTCATAGGCTTGGATCACGGGCGGCCCACCGCCATAGGTCAACACCATGTCCAGGTCGGGCAATGTGCGCCGGATGGCATGGCTTTCGTCGAGCCGCATCTCGTCGAGGCTCGCGGCCGCATCGACATCCCAGAAGATGCGCATCGCCTCGTGACGGCTGTGCTCGATTATGCCTTCGAGAAGCTCCGTGTCGAACACGCCGACGCCGCTGGCCTTCACGACGATGTCGGCCGCCTTCGCCTCCTGGAGCACCTCGCGCATGGCTTCGGATGTTGCCGGGTAGACGACCGATCTCGCCCATTCCGGCGGATCGATGTCGCGATGCTTCTGCCGGTCGTACGCGTCAGGTTCGTAGAAAGTGATGTCGTAGCCGCGCGCGGCGAGGTCCCGCAGCAGCCCGCGATAATAGGTCGCCGCGCCATTCCAGTAGGACGACAGCAGGCTGGAACCGTAAAAGGCAATCTTCATGCAACGCTCCTGAGCGGCGCGGGGGCGGTCAAGCGCTTCACCACGGCCAAAAGTTCATCGGCCCGGTGGCCGCAGGTGTGGCGGGCGCGGATCGTCTCCAGCCCTTTTTCGGCGAGCGACCGGCGAAGCTCCGGGTCGCCCGCCACGGATCGCAACGCCACGCCCATCTCAGCCCGGGTCGATACCATCAAAAAGTCTTCGACGCGGAACAGTTGTTCCGAATCCTGCCACGGCGCAGAGACGAGCGGGATCCCGCAAGCCAAAGCTTCGAAGACGCGGATGGTTGGGATGCCGGGCAAAATTTCCGTGTAGAAGCGGCGCGGCACGTGAACGGTGGCGAGATGCCTCGCGAATATTTCCGGCGCGCGCGCATTTGGAAGCCAGCCGCGATAAGAGATGCCGTATTTCGCCAGCATCGCAAGCGCTTCGGGCGGGTAGCGGACGCCGAAAATCTCGAGCGGAAGCCCCGCTTCGCGCGCGGGTCGGAACAGGAAGTCTTGAAGCTCCTCCGTGCGCTCGCCATCGCCCCAATTCCCGATCCAGACGAGGCCGTGGCGCGCTTCTTGCCCTTCCGGCGGATGGAACAGCCGGATGTCGGCCGCCTCGTGCCAGACAAACACGCGCGCCCCCCATCCCCACCGGCGATACACTTCGGCAAGCGTTTCGCCGAAGGCAAGCACGCCGTCATAGCCGGACAGGTCGAAGGCCCGGATCGCATCGGGGTCGCTCACCGCCCGGTGATGCGTGTCGTGGAAGAGAAGCGTGAACTTGCCCCCGCTCGCCCGGATTCGACCAACCTGCGCCACCAGCTCGGGCTCGTTCCACTCGTGAACGATGACGACGTCGGCGCCGTCCACCATCTCCTCCAGGCTGGCTGTTGCGCCGAAGGTCTGCGAGCGCAGTTCGGGATAAGCCGCGCGATAGGCCACGAGCCCCCCTTCGCCATGGTCGGCGAGAAGGTTCTGGAGGCTCCAGGCATGTTCAGGCTCGTGTGCCCGAACGTCGTGGCCCCTGACGATCAGCTCGCGCAACACTCCGCGCAGAAAGTGCGCATTGCCGTGGTTCCAGCAGGATTGCAGGGAGTGGGTGAAGTAGACGAATTTCATGCCGCCGCCTTCG
>JALYNE010000015.1 GCA_030773375.1 Pseudomonadota bacterium | reverse complement strand
ACCTTGACCTCACCACGTCGGCCGCCGCACGATCCGGCCCCGCCGCGTTCGAGGAAGCCGGAGTTTCGCCGGCGGACATCGACTACGCGTCCATCTACGACAGCTTCACGATCACCGTGCTGATCCAGCTTGAGGATCTCGGCTTTTGCGCGAAGGGGGAGGGCGGCCGCTTCGTCGCCGACGGCAATCTCATCTCGGGCGTGGGCAAGCTTCCGTTCAACACGGACGGCGGCGGGCTCTGCAACAATCATCCCACCAATCGCGGCGGCATCACCAAGGTGATCGAGGCCGTGCGCCAGTTGCGCGGAGAGGCGCATCCCGCCGTGCAGGTTCCAAATTGCGGGCTTGCCGTCGCGACAGGCATCGGCGGCTCCCTCGGCACCCGGCACGGGGCCGCCACCCTGGTTCTGGAAAGGCAGTGAATGGCCGAGGCGAATAACCGCAGACCGGCCGCCCCCGTGCCGACGCCGGAGACCGCGCCGTTCTGGACGGCCGCATCGGAAGGGACCTTGCTGATCAAAAGGTGCGGCGCGTGCGGCGACGCGCATTATTATCCGCGCGCGATCTGCCCCTATTGCTTTTCGACCGATACGCATTGGGAAGCGGCCAAGGGGCAGGGGAGGATCTACAGCGTGTCGGTCATGCGGCGCGGCGCAAACGCACCTTATGCGCTCGCCTATGTCTTGCTCGACGAGGGGCCGGCCATTCTCACCAACATCACCGATTGCGATTTCGATGCACTGGCGATCGGCCAGCGGGTCGCAATTCGCTTCTCGCCCACGGACGGGGGACCTCCCGTGCCAATGTTCACGCCAGTCGGAGACTGATTATGGCCGCCGTCATCGACGCACCGACCGCAAGCCCGCTCGACGCCTTCCGCGAGGAGGCGCGCGCCTGGCTCCAGCTGAACTTCCCCAAGGCGCTTGTGGGCAAGGAAAACGCCTTTGCCACCATCGATGCGCCCGCGGAGAACAGCGCCGACTATGCCGCCTGGAAGAAGGCGATGGCCGACAAGGGCTGGGGCGTTCCAACCTGGCCCAAGCAATATGGCGGTGGGGGCCTCAGCCGCGTCGAGGCGCGGGTGCTCGGCGAGGAGATGGCGCGGATCGGCGCCTGGAACCCGATCGGGGGCATGGGCGTGATGATGTTCGGCCCGACGCTCCTCGAATACGGCACCGAGGAGCAGAAGCAGCGTCATATCCCGCCGATCGCGCGCGGCGAAATCCGGTGGTGCCAGGGCTATTCCGAGCCGGGCGCAGGCTCGGACCTCGCTGCGCTGCAAACCCGGGCGGAGGACAAAGGGGACCATTTCCTCGTCAACGGCCAGAAGACCTGGACCAGCGGCGGCCAATGGGCCGACTGGTGCTTCGCGCTGGTGCGGACCGATCCCACCCGCAAGCATGAGGGGATCAGCTTCCTCCTCATCGACATGAAGTCGCCGGGGGTGGAGGTGCGGCCGATCCGGCTGATCTCGGGCAGCTCGCCCTTCTGCGAGACCTTCTTCACCGATGTCGAAGTGCCCAAGGAGAATCTGGTCGGCCCGCTCAACGGCGGCTGGACGATTGGTAAAAGGCTGCTCCAGC
The DNA here is from genome assembly GCA_030773375.1 of Pseudomonadota bacterium. Taxonomy (GTDB): domain Bacteria; phylum Pseudomonadota; class Alphaproteobacteria; order Sphingomonadales; family Sphingomonadaceae; genus Allosphingosinicella. The sequence goes on along the minus strand of JALYNE010000015.1, from coordinate 19,699 downwards.
ACGAACGGACGAACCTCTCCGGCGGCGGCCGCCTCGCGGCCGCGATGGGGCGCTCGCTGGCTGACATCGCCAAGCACTATGTCGGCACCGACAGCGAGGGCCGCATCGCAGATCAGGACCTGCGCCAGCGGATCATCCGCTACGAGATGAAGATGCGCGGCTTCATGATGACGGCGCGGCGGGTGACGGAGGAAGCCAAGGGCGGCGGGGTCTCAACCGCAAGCTCCATCCTCAAGAACGTCGGCGCTGAGCTCACCCAGGAGCGCGCCGAACTCGTGATCGAGATCATGGGGATGAAGGGCCTCGGTTGGGAAGGCGAGGGGTTCAGCGAGGCCGAGCTCACGGCCACTCGCAGCTGGCTTTGGGGCAAGGCGGTGACGATCTACGGCGGCTCGACCGAGATCCAGAACAACGTCATCGCCAAGCGTATCCTCGGCATGCTCGATCACCAATAACCGCGCTCGAAGAAGGAAGCCAACGATGGCGGCACTGAACGACGAACAGATCATGCTTCGCGACATGGCCCGCGAGTGGGTGCAGAATGAAGCTCCGGTGGGCGCCTTCCGAAAGCTGCGGGATTCCGGCTCCGGCACCGGGTACGATCCGGCGCTGTTCGCTGCAGTCGCGGAGATGGGTTGGGTCGGGATCATTATTCCCGAAGCTTATGGCGGCTCCGATTTCGGTTATTTGAGCCTTGGGCTGGTGCTCGAGGAAACCGGCCGCACGCTCGTCGCCACCCCGCTCGCCGCGAGCGGGCTAACGGCGGCCGCCGCGCTCGTGCTCGGCGGGAGCGAGGATCAGAAGCAGCGCTGGCTGCCGCGGATCGCGTCGGGCGAGCTGGTCGTCACACTGGCGGTGGACGAGGGGCCGCGCCACGACCCGACGAAGATCGAGACCCGCGCCGAATCCAGCGGCGGCGGCTGGCGGATCAGCGGGACGAAGGCTTTCGTTCCCGAAGGCGACAGCGCCGGCCTGTTCATCGCCGCTGCGCGCACCGAGGCTGGTGTCGGCCTTTTCCTCGTGCCCGGCGACGCCGAAGGACTGAGCCGCTCCCAGCGCAGGATGGCGGACTCCCGCAGCCACGCCGAGATCAGGCTGGACGGCGTCCAGCTGGGCGAAGACACGCTGCTCGGCAACGGCGACGGGGCAGCGCTCATCGATCAGGTGCTGGATCGCGCCCGTGTCGGCACGGCGGCCGAGATGCTCGGGATGGCGGAACAGGCTTTTCAGACCACGCTCGATTATCTCAAGACCCGCGTCCAGTTCGGCCAGACGCTCGCCTCCTTCCAGGCGCTGCAGCATCGGATGGCGAAGCTCTACACCGACATCGAGCTCATGCGCTCCGTGGTCGAAGCAGCGCTGGAGGCGATCGATGCGGGGCGGGCCGACGTGCCGCTCCTCGCTTCGCTCGCAAAGGCGACCGCCAACGAGACGCTCCACCTGATGAGCCAGGAAATGATACAACTCCACGGCGGCATCGGCATGACCGATGAGCATGACGCCGGTTTCTATCTCAAGCGCGCACGAGTGCTCGAAAACATGTGGGGCAATGCGAGCTTCCACCGGGAGCGTTTCGCGCGCCTGTCCGGCTTCTAGACGTCGTGGCGGAGGGCTTGGCCGACGAAGCGTCCCTGCGCGCCGGCCGCGAGGCTGAATTCGAGAGCTTCGTCGAGGAGAATCTGAAGCGGAACTATCGGGCGAATTTCGTTCACGGCATGCTGGGCCTGACCGGCTTCCGCCTGATCTACGCGCCGACGATCATTCCCGCTTACGTCCACCTCCTCACCGGCTCGGCGGCGATGGTGGGCATGGGGCAGGCGCTGCTCCAGCTGGGCGCGGTCCTATCGCCGATCGTCGGCGCCGCCCGGATTGAGCATCGGAAACGAATCCTTCCCTACGCGATCAGGGTGGGGACGCTGATGCGGGTCCAGATTCTCGGGCTGGCGCTGGCGGGTTGGTTCCTGGCCGGGCTGCCGCTCCTCGTCGCGACCATGACCTTCTTCTTCCTGCTCGGCATCTTCACCGGAACGCAGCGTGTCGCCTTCCAGATGCTGGTGGCCAAAGTGATTCCGATCAGGCGGCGCGGCCGGCTCCAGGCCTGGCGCAACCTCACTGGAGGGCTGATCGCCGCCGGCCTCGCCTATGTGGCTGGCCGCTATTTCATCGAAGGCGACGTGCTGGGAAATGGCTATGCCACCACCTTCTTCCTCGCCTTCGTCCTGACGAGCCTTGGCCTCGTTGTCCTCCGGCTGCTGCTCGTCGAGCCGGAATTGCCCGAAGTGCGGGCGCAAATGCCCTTTTTCGAGCGTCTGCGGGAATTTCCGCAGCTCCTCGCCGACCGTGACTTCGCCTGGTTCATGGTCGCACAGGGGCTCGCGGTCGCGGGCCGCGTCGCCACCCCCTTCTATATCCTCTATGCGGGGCAGCATCTGGGGCTCGACGGCCGTACGATCGGCCTCCTCTCCTTCGCCTTTCTCGGCGCCGATACGCTTTCCAACCTGCTGTGGGGCTATCTCGGCGACCGCCTCGGCTTCAGGCTGAGCTTCCTCGTGGCGATCCTCGTCTGGATCCTCGCCGTCATGTCCCTTCTCTCCGCCGACAGCCAGACCGGCTTCCTGATCAGCTTCATCGGGCTCGGGGCGGCGGCGTCCGGATATATGATGAGCGCGATGACGATGGTGCTCGAATTCGGCTCGCGCGAAGACATTCCGATGCGGCTGGCACTGTCCGCTACCGTCGAGGGCGGCATCGCCGCGCTCGGCCCGCTTGCCGCAGGTGTGGTGGTGGTGACGTTCGGCTATCAGGCGCTGATCGTCGTCACGCTTGCGTTCCTCGCTTGCGCGTTCGGCGTCCTCCTGTTCCGGGTACGTGAGCCGAGGACCCGCGCCGCCTAGCCGTGCGGCCCCACCTTCCTGTTTGAAAAACAGTTTGCAAGAAGTCACTTTCGGCTCGCCGCGCGCACTCCACTCAGTTCTTGACCGACAGGGCGAACTCCGATTTATTCGAATGAATGGTATCACGACGTGGGGGTCGACTGGACGTCGCGGCCGGGGAGGAATAGATGAAAGAGAAGGGTCGGCTCAAAGCCCATAGCGCGCTCGGCGTTCTGGCAGCCGGATTGATGTTCGGAATTGCCGCGCCCGCCGCGGCCCAGGTCGCGCAGTCGACCAAGGTCGACGCGGAAGAAAGCCTGGAAACGGCAGAAGAGCCGACGCAAGAGGCGGAAATCGTCGTCACCGGCACTCTGATCCGTGGCACGTCCGAACTGGCGGCGCTTCCCGTCGACGTGGTGAGCGCGGAGGAGATCGCGAATCAGGGTTCGCCCACCGTCCTCGAGCTGATGAGGCGGCTTCCGGCCGCGAGCGGCGTCCTTGGCGAGCAGAATCAGTTCGATGCCCGTGCCCAAGGCTCCGAGGGCGTGGTGTCCGTGAACCTGCGCGGCCTCGGCCCGGGCCGCACGCTGGTGCTGCTCAACGGCCGCCGCCTTGCCCTGGCGCCGATCGGCGTTCCGTCGGTCGACGTCAGCTTGCTCCCAGTCGCCGCGCTCGGGCGCCTCGAAGTGCTTAGGGACGGCGGAGCGGCGACTTACGGGTCCGACGCGCTCGCCGGCGTCGTTAACTTCATCACCAACAGCCGGCTCCAAGGATTGGTCGTCGGCGGCGATTACAAGTGGTATGAAGGATCCGACGGCGAATATAGCGCGTCGGTCGCTTTCGGGCACAACAATCGGAACGGCTTTCGGGTGCTCGGTTCCATCGGCTGGCAGCACCGCTCGCCACTGCCGGTGCTGGAGCGCGAGTTCACACAGCGGCCCTTTGCCGTAAATCCGGGTGGCGGCTTCACGCTCGGCGGCAATCCCAGCGTGTTCGTCCCATTCCGCATCGGCCCGCCCGGTACAGGCGCGACTGCCGGTCTGCAACTGGACCGCGGCTGCCAACCTCTCGGCGGCACTGTCACGGTAGTTTCCGGAGTGCAGCGTTGCGCAGGCCAGTTTACCCCCTTCGACCTGTTGGTCGAGGACGAGGACCGCTTTCAATTCTACCTCGAGAGCGGCGTTGATCTCACCGACGGAATGGAACTGACGCTGACGGGCCTCATCGGGCACAGCAATGTCGAGTCGAACACCTCGCCTACCTTCCTGGTGCTGAACACGCCGTCGCGGCTGGCCAATCCAATCGGGGCCCAGTTCTTCGTTCCCGCCAACAACCCGGGCCTCGCCGCATATCGTGCGGCAAACCCCGGTCAATTTCCCGGCGGCGCAACGAATGCATTGCTTGCGGCCGGCACCTTCCGTACCGCGCTGCTCGGCGGCAATCCCTTGTTTTCCAACGTGAATGGAGTCCCCGGCGCCGGCCCCGTTGAACGGTGGTCGGAGTCGGCGCGCTTCTCGGCGGTGCTCGGCGGCGGGCTCACCGACGGGCTAAACTATGAACTCGGCCTTACCTACCACGAATATACGCGGCGCAGTACTCAGCTGGACACGGTCGTGGATCGCCTGCAGCTCGCTCTGCGCGGCTTTGGCGGTGAAAATTGCAACCGCGCGGCCAACACGCCCGGCCAAAATGGCTGCCTCTTCTTCAATCCGTTTTCGAACGCAATTCCCCGCAATCCGATCACGGGCCAAACCAACCCAGGCTTCAATCCGGCGGTTGCGAATTCCAACGAGGTCTTCGAATATTTCCTGAAGCCCAGCTTCTCGCGCCTCACGAACGAGATACTTGTGGCTGACGCCCTAGTGAGCGGCCAGACCGGCATCACCCTCGCCGGCGGAGCCGTCGGGTTCGCCGTCGGTGCGCAATATCGCAAGGAGGATGCGAGAGGCAGGTACGGCATCTTCAACAACCGGAACCTGAATCCCTGCCCGGGGTCCCTCGACTTCGGCGACAGGAACTGCGTTCAGCAGACTGGCCTGTTTGGATTTCTCGGCTCAAGCTCAGATTATGACACGGACGGCGACGTCAGGGCGGCCTTCGCCGAGTTGCAGATCCCGGTCCTCGAGACCCTCAACGTCCAGCTAGCTGCGCGCTACGAGGATTTCGGCGGGCGGGTCGGGTCCACGTTCGACCCGCAGGCGCGCGCCCGCTGGCAGGTGACGCCGTGGCTGGCGCTCCGCGGCGGCGTCGGCACCACCTTCAGGGCGCCGCCGATCACGATCATTCAGCCGAACGATTTTGTGACCTCGCTCCAGTTCGTCGGCGGTTCGTTCCGCGCGGTGGTGGTCCAGGACAACCCCAATCTGACGCCGGAGAAGGCGCTCAACTACAGCGCCGGCATCGTACTCGAGGTTGGCGGCTTCCGCGGGACGGTCGACTATTTCCGCTACGACCTCGAGGATCAACTCGTGGTCGAACCGGTGGCGGGCCTGCGGCGGGCAGTATTCGGTAATACGGACGCCGCCAGCGCTCTCGCGAACTGCTCCAGCCCCTTCATCGGCAGGTTCACGTTCAACCAGGCTTGTGTGCAAGGCACCACCAATCTCGGCAACGTCACCAGGGTCACGACGAGCTTTATCAATGGTCCGGAGCTGCAGAATTCGGGCGTTGACATCCTCGGCGACTACTCGTTCGAGGTGGGGCAGGCGCGGATGATGGTGGGCGGCAGCGGCACCTACGTCATCGACTACAAGAACGGCGACCTCTTGACCGACGGCATTCTGCTGCAGCCGGGCTTCAACGCGGTCGGAAAGCTGAACTTCCAGACGACAGCTTACCCGCTGCCGCGGATCAAGGGCCAGGGCTATATCCAGGGCGAACTGGGGCCCCATCACCTGCGCGCGACCGTAAACTACGTGCACCGCTACAACGACCAGCGTTTCGAAGCCACGCCTGATATTCCTGGCGCTCGGATCAACTCCTTCACGACCGTTGATCTCGCCTACCGGCTCAACCTTTGGGAGAGGACCGACATCACCCTTGCGGCCTTCAACATCTTCAATGAGGAGCCGCCGTTTGCCCGGCTCGACTTCAACTATGATCCCTTCACGGCCAGCCCGGTGGGTCGTCAGCTGAAGGTGGGCGTCTCGACCCGCTTCTGAGCTGTCCAGCCGGATATATGAGGGGCTCTGCGCATAGCGCAGGGCCCCTTTGCTATTGCGGCGGGTCCGAAAACAAGCCGTAAGCAAGCGTTGAGGCGTAATCGGGGATCGCCCGCTCGGCGCCTGCCCTGCGTGCCCACTTCTGCAGATCGACCGCCGCGTTCAGCATTGCCATGATCGCCTGGCTCGCCACCAGAGGATCGATAGGCCGCACCGACCCCTCCGTAATCCCGTCGATCATCGTGCCCGCGAAGCGACGGGCCATGCGGTTCGAACGGTCGACGACCCGACTGCGAAGATCGCTCGGCAGCGCCTGCAGCGCAGTCGTGCGAAGCAGCGGATGATCTCCGAAGAATTGAAAGTGCAGCAAAGTGACCATGGCGGAGGTGAGCCGCTGCCAATGGGTACCTCCGGCTTCGTCGGCGGCCGCCTGCACCAGCGAGACGCGCGCGTAGCTTCGGCGGAAGCATTGGAGGACGAGATCGTCTTTCGCTTCGAGGTGATGGTAGAAGCTGCCTTTCGTCACGTTTAGTTCGGAGGCGATCCGCTCCACCGACGCGCCGCGGTAGCCGCGGACGTTGATCAGCCGGGTTGCGGCCCTCAGGAAGTTTTCCTGGGCCGCGTCCTCTCCGCCCTGGTCGATCGTCAGCAGCGACGGCTCCCACGGAGCCTGCCCGGCGCCGATGCCCCGATCGAAGATTTCGAACAGCCGGTGACGGACACGGCCGAAATCGGCTGTGGAATAGCGCGGCAGCCAGGCCGGAAGCCAAAACATGTTTTCGATCAGCACGTTCGCGCGCGCAGTGTTGAGGCGCTTCTGCTCCTCGCTGAGTGCCGGGCCGAAAAAGGTACGCACCTTCCGGAAGATAGCGGACCACCGCTCCGCCAGATCGCCACGCAGCGGTTCCTCCAGCGCACGCATGTCGGAGAGGTGGGTGATGGGCCGCTCCTCCCGGCGGCGAATCCGCGCCCGCATGTCGAAATGGAGGTCGAGATAGGCCGCCACGCGCGCCTGCGGATCGGCCTTCGATGCGGCCTCGTCCACCTGCGCTTCCAAACGGCTGAGCGAGTGTTGAAGGGCGGCGGCTGCCAGGAGTTCCTTGCGCTTGAAGTAATAGGTGACGCTGGTGGTGTTGAGGTTCACCAGTTCGGCGACATCAACGAAGGTCATTCCCTTGACGCCGTTCTGGTTGATCAGCGACGATGCCGCGTCGAGGATCTGTTCGCGCTTTTGGTGGAATCGGCTGGTCTGGTCCGGAGCGGTGCTCATCGTCTCTCATTCTAAACCGGGCGCGTACCGCCCACTATCGTCGAAGCTACCGTGTTTTCGGTGCCGCCGCCAGCACCTCGCCTTCGCCGCAACCAGTCCATTTACCGAAGCTTGGGTATGCCGTAGCGGGGGGTGATCAGCTTCTCGAGGGTTCGGCGTAATGACGACGGGTTCACCGGCCTTAACTCCATCGGCGGAAGATCTGGATCGGGGAAGTCTCGAGCGGTGGCTGTCGGCGAACGTCCCCGAAATCACGGGAACGATCGACATCAGCAAGTTTCCGGGCGGTCAGTCGAATCCGACCTACCGGCTCGACGCGAGCGCGGGCAGCTATGTGCTGCGGCGAAAGCCGTTCGGTCCGATCCTCCCTTCGGCCCACGCGATAGACCGCGAATTTCGTCTGATTTCCGCGCTGCACCCGGCCGGCTTCCCGGTTGCGAAGCCCTACGCCCTTTGCGAGGATCCGCAGGTGATCGGCGCGCCCTTTTACGTCATGTCGCTCGTCCAAGGCAGGACCTTCTGGGACGGCAAGCTCCCGGACGAAAGCCCGGAGACGCGGCGGGCGGTTTACGAGTCGATGATCCGGACGCTCGCCCACCTCCACTCGCTGGATCACGAAGCGCTCGGCCTTGGCGACTACGCTCCGCCGGGCAACTATTTCGAGCGCCAGGTCCGGCGCTGGACCAAGCAATATCGGGCGGCGCAGACCGAGCATATCGAAACCGTCGAAAAGCTGATCGACTTCCTTTCGGGCAGCGTTCCCGAGCAGAGTCGGACGTCGATCATCCACGGCGACTATCGCATCGACAACATCGTGTTCGCGCCTGACTCCTCCGCGATACGGGCCGTGCTGGACTGGGAGCTCTCGACGATCGGCGATCCGCTCGCGGACTTCGCCTATCTGGCCATGCAATGGGAGATGCCGTCCGAAGGCGGGGGTGCGGGCCTGAAGGGCGTCGACTTCACCGCCGCCGGCATCCCAACGCTGGAGGAGGCCGTCGCGCTTTACTGCGGCCTAACCGGCCGCGACTGCCTTCCCGACCTGGACTGGTATTTCTCGTACAACCTCTTCCGCCTGCTGGGCATCGTCCAGGGCATTCGCAAGCGCTTCCTCGACGGGAATGCCTCGAGCGCCAATGCCGAGGCGGCCGGTTTGCGGGTGCCGATGCTTGCCGCCGCCGCCTGGGAGTTCGCGCGGAAGGCCGGCGCGCCGAGTTAAGGAGTATAGTCTCATGTCCCTGTTCGATGTCGGCGAAAAGGTGGCCGCCATCACCGGTGCTTCGCGCGGCATCGGCAAGTCGGTTCCCGAGCAGCTCGCGGCACAAGGCGCAAAGGTGGATGGGAGATTGGCCACATGAGCGAGGCCGAGGCACGCGAGGATCCGGCGAGAACGGACCTTGGGGAGATCATCGCAGGCGCGGACCGGGCGGACGGGCGCTTTCGCGTGGTCGTTCCCGACGGCTGGATGCAGGGCCGCACCGCCTATGGCGGGTTGACGGCGGCGCTGGCGCTTCAGGGCACGATGGAAATGGAGCCCGGCCTGCCACCACTGCGATCGGCCCAGATCGCCTTCATCGGCCCGCTTGCCGGCACGCTCGAAGTCAAGGTCGAAGCGCTGCGCCGCGGCCGGCTAGCCTCCTATGTCCAGGCGGATGTCCTTTCCGAGGCGGGGCTCGGCCTTCGGGCCACATTCCTGTTCATGAATGCGTTCCACTCCTCCGTCGACTTCAACCAGGGCGCCGCGCCCCCGGCCCCGCCGCCCGAGGAGGCGGCGCCCGCCGGGCGGCGGGGCGGCAATTTCTTCACCGGGAATTTCGAATATCGTCATGCGCTTCCGATCACCGAGCGCGGTACGCCGGAGTTCCTGCGCTGGGCGCGGCTCGAGGAGCGGGCTGCGCTTGACCCGATGGTGGAAATCCTTGCGGTCGGCGACGCGTTGCCGCCCGCCGCCATGCCGCTGTTCGACAAGCCCGGCCCGGTGAGCTCGCTCACCTGGCTCGTCAATCTGCTGACCGACAAGCCCGCCACGCGGGACGGATGGTGGCTGCTGAGCGCCTCATCCGATTATGCCCGTCACGGCTGCAGCAGCCAGACGATGCAGATCTGGAATGCGGTGGGCGAGCCGGTGGCGAGCGGAATGCAGAGCGTCGCCTTGTTCGGCTGAGCCGCGCGGCCGAGTTTCCTTGTTCGCTGTGCGTCTTGGAGCCGGCAGGTGATCTCGCCTGACAGACCAATCACTCTAGCGGAGCCGGCCCCGCTTGGCCGCGGCCTGGCTGCGGAGCAGATTGATGAGGTCGCCTTGCGCGATGCTGACGTCGATGAGGTGGAGCCCCCAGTCTGGGAGAACCGTGCCGCCGGCGATGACCTCGCCGACGATCGCGTCGGTTCTGGGATCGGCCGGATCGGCATTCACCGTCACTGCAAGGTAGCTGCCCGACGCGTCGGAGACGCATTGCCCTGAAAGTAGCCCCGGCACCTTCACGAACGGCGTCCTGATGGTGGTTCCGCCACTGATCCACGGCGGCGGCGGGGCCGCAGAAAATCCCGCGCCTTGGGTGCCGAGATAGGCGTCGAGCGGGGCTCTCCCGCCGCCGGCAAGCCGAGCGGGGTTGGTGCAGGCGATCTGACGGTCCCGGGCCTCGCTGCGCCCGAACCGGCTGGCCTGGGGCGGCGGCGACTCCTCGCGGAAGCTGACGTAGGAGATGACGCAACCGGTCTGTTGCGGCGAGCGGCACAGCGGCACCGACTTGAAGGTGCCCCCGACATCCCGCTCCTTTGGCACCTCGAGGTTGTACCCGAGCAGCATGGCTGAGAGCATCTGGTCCTGCAGCGGTTTTCCGTCGATCTCGGACTTGACCAGCTCCTCCAGCATCCGCGCGCCCTGGCTGTGGCCGATCAGGACGAACGGGCGCCCACGATTGTCGTTCTCGAGATAATGGCGGAAGGCGGCCGCCACGTCGCGGGAGCCGAGCGTCCGATCGATCTCGATGGGCTTGCCGGCCATGGCCGATCGCAGCGCAGTCAGCGTCACCTGGCGATACACCGGAGCGAAGGTGCGGCACGCCGATCCGAAGCGCGCGAACTGGCTCGCGATCACGCGCCTTTCCTCCTCGCCCGCGACGAGATCGCTGTTCGGGCCCGGGTCCATGGAGACCGTCGGATAGACATAGAAGCAGTCGACAGCCGGGGACCGCGCCGGCCTGAAACGCTCGATCCTCGTCCTCCCGTCCGGGGCGATCACCGTGGCGTCGAGATCGGTCGAGCAGGCATCCTTTCGGCCCGGCCGACATAGCCAGTTCTGCTGCTGGTTGTAGTCCGCTGCGGCGGGCGCGGGCTGGGTCGCGGCGGCGCCCAATAGCAATGCGGTGAGCAACATCTATTTTCTCCGTTCGGCTACAGAACCGAAACCATCAGGCGTCGGCGGGGAGGGGCTCCCGTGTGAACAGCTCCCTCAGCTCGCTCTTGATGATCTTCCCGTTCGCGTTGCGCGGCAGCGTGCTCGTCGAGAAGATGATGCGCACGGGGACCTTGAACGGGGCTAACCTGGCGCGGACCCACGCCTTCAGGTCCTCCTCGCCCACTTCGGCCCCGGGCGCGAGGTGCACGACCGCGGCCGGCTCTTCGCCGAGGGTCCGGTGCGGGATGCCCACGAGCGCGGCGTCGGTGACTGCGGGGTGGTCGTAGAGGACGTTCTCCACTTCCGTGGAATAGATGTTCTCCCCGCCGCGAATGACGATGTCCTTCGCCCGATCGACGATATAGCAGAAGCCTTCCTCGTCGAGCCGCGCGAGATCCCCCGTCTTCACCCAACCGTCGACGAAGGTCGAAGCGGTTGCTTCGGGATCGCGCCAATAGCCTTTCACGATCTGCGGCCCGCGCGCCCAAAGCTCCCCGACTTCGCCGACGGGGAGCTCGCTTGCGCCGTCCTCGCTCATGATCTTGAGGTCCGATACGGGCACGGGCGGGCCGCAACTGTCGGGGCGATTCAGATAGTCTTCGGCCGCGTGGCTGGTGACGGTGGCGGAGGTTTCGGTCATTCCCCAGCCGCTCCCCGGAAGAGCGCCGAATTCCTCCTTGATTCTGCGCACCAGGTCGGGAGCCGCCGGTGCGCCGCCATAGGCGATCGCCTCAAGCGAGGTGAGGTCGTATTTGTGCCGATCGGGATGCTCCAGCAATTGCCAGGCGATGGTCGGGACGCCGCCGGTAACGTTCACCCGCTCCCGCTCGATGACCTCGAACGCCTTCAGCGTGTCCCATCGGCGCATGAAGATGGTGGTGTTGCCGGCCGCGACCGTCCCCATCAGCCCGGCGCAGCAGGCGGTGACGTGGAACAGAGGGATGACGGTGAGACCCACCTTCGGCTGCGGCGCGGGCGGTGTCTCGCCGCGGCGGAGCGCCGACCGGGCCGCCGAATACCCGCCCGACAGCACGGCCGACAGCATGTTCCGGTGCGTGCCGAGAGCACCTTTGGGCTTGCCCGTGGTTCCGCTCGTATAGAAGATCGTGGCATCGTCCTCGGGCCGGATGTCGATTTTCGGCAGGTCAGCGTCCGGCAGGTTCTTATAATCGTGCGGCGATCCGACCACCGCCTCAAGCGCCCGTGCGCGGCCCGCCGGCGCGCCGCCGCTGCGACTGACGAGGGCAAGCTCGAGCTCCGGCAGGGCCCCGATCTCCGGCCGGATCCGATCCCAGCGTTCCTCATCGCAGATCAGAATCTTGGTGCCGGAATGCGACAGCGCATATCCGAGCTCCCCGCCCGTCCACCACGCGTTGAGCGGGACGACGATTGCCCCGACTGCGGCTGCCGCGAAGAGGGCGACCGGCCATTCCGGAAGGTTCCGCATCGCAAGCGCGACTCGGTCGCCTTTGCCGACGCCCATCCGCTCCAACTCTGCCGCGAGCGCGGCAGCGGCGCGGAACCAGGCTTCGTAGCTGACCCGCTCGTCCTCGTAGATGATGAACGTGCGGCCGCCATAAGCCGCCCGGGCCGTGCGGGCGAGCGCAGAAAGGTTCAGGGCCGCGTTCTTCCAGGTGCGGGTCGGGATGCCGCGGATCACCACCGTCTCCATCTCGAACCGCTCGCCAGGCGCGCACAATCTCGCCTCGATCTCCTTGAGGGAAGCGGCGGGCCAGGGCCGCTCCGCCTGCGTCGTCGGCGTCATCCTGTTCCAATCCTAAAAACGGTTTGCTGCTGATCGCGCCTCGGACGATATTGCCAAATCCGACAAGCCTCAAGGCGTGCTGGACATTTGACCGCCACTGGCGGAAGCGCCATGAACGCAGGGTCGAAGACAGGGTATGGAGCAGGATGAACAGGGCAGACCCGCAGCCGCACGGCTTTGACGAAGAGCGCCTGGCGCGCATCGAGGCCCATCTGCAGGACCGGTATCTGACGCCGGGGCGGCTTCCCCACGCCCAGCTGCTGGTGGCGCGGGAGGGGGAGGTGGTCCAGTTCCTGTCGCTCGGCGCGGCGCGAGCCGACGGCCGCCCGCTCGAGGGCGACGCGATTTTTCGGATCGCCTCGATGACCAAGCCGATCACCTCGATCGCCTATATGATGCTGCTGGAAGAGGGAAAGACGGCGCTCGACGACCCGGTCGCCCGGGTGATCCCGGAATTTGGCGATCTCGGCGTCTATGCGGGCGGCGGCGGCGGCATTCCGTTCCTCACCCGCCGTTGTGGGCCGGTGCGGATGCTGGATCTCCTCCGCCACACCGCCGGCCTCACGTACAGCTTCCAGAATCGCAGCAACGTCGACGCCGCCTATCGCGAAGCGAAGCTGGACGCGCTGCGCACCCAGCACGACAATGACCAGTTCATCGCGACGCTCGCCGGCTTCCCGCTGGAGTTCGAGCCCGGTGAGGCATGGAACTATTCCGTCGCCACCGACGTGCTCGGCGTGGTGGTGGCGCGGCTCTCCGGGATGAGCCTCGGGGATTTCTTCCGCACCCGAATCTTCGAGCCGCTGGGGATGGTGGACACGGCCTTTTATTGCCCGCCCGAGAAGCTCGATCGCCTGACGGATGCCTATGTGAAACACCCCAAGCGCGGGCCGGTGCTCAACGATCCGGCCGAGAAAAGCGCCTGGAGCACCCGGCCCAGCTTCCAGTCCGGCGGCGGCGGCCTTGTCTCGACGACTCGGGACTATCACCGTTTCTGCACGATGCTGTTGAACGGGGGCGAGCTGGACGGCGCCCGCATCGTCAGCCCCAAGACGATCCAGCTGATGACGGCCAACCACCTGCCAGGCGGGGCGGACCTGACGCAGATGTCCCGCTCCCTGTTCAGCGAGGCGGCCAATGCCGGCGCAGGCTTCGGGCTCGGCTTCGCCGTCAACATCGATCCGCCGCGGACGATGGTGCCCGGCTCGAAGGGCGAGTTCTACTGGGGCGGCATGTACTCGACCGGCTTCTTCGTCGATCCGGTCGAGCGGGTGACGATGGTGTTCATGACCCAGCTCATGCCGTCGAGCAGCTATCCGATCCGCCGCGAGCTCAAGACGCTTATCTACTCCGCGCTCACGCGCTCCTATTGCTGACGGGAGAGGCACGAATGTCCACGATCGCCACTCGAAAAGACGGCGAGGTGCTGGTCGTCGTCTCGGACAACCCGCCCGTGAACGCGCTGTCCCAGGCGGTGCGGGCAGGGCTGGTCGATGCAGTGCGGCAGGCCGGCGACGATCCGGAGGTGAAGGCGCTGGTGATCCGCGGCGAGGGGAGGACCTTCTTCGCCGGCGCTGACATTACCGAATTCGGAAAGGGAAGGGCGGAGCCCTCGCTCGGAGAGGTGGTCGATACGATCGAGAGTAGCATGAAGCCGGTGGTCGCCGCGATCCACGGCACGGCTTTGGGCGGAGGTCTCGAGGTCGCGCTCGCCTGTCACTACCGGTTGGCGGTGCCTTCCGCGCGGCTCGGCCTTCCCGAAGTTAAGCTCGGCATCCTGCCGGGAGCGGGTGGAACGCAGCGCCTGCCGCGGGTGGTCGGTGCCGCCGAGGCGCTGCCGATGATCGTAACGGGAGAGCCGATCCCGGCGGATCGTGCGAGGAGCATCGGGCTGATTGACGAGCTCGCGGCCGAGGACAGCCTCGAAGCCGATGCGATCGCCTTCGCGCATGCTGTCGCCGGGCGAAGCGATCATCCCCGCGCGAGCCTTCGGACTGACAGGATCGAGGAGGCTGCGCGCGACCCGGAGCTGTTCGACCGCTTCCGGAAGGAGAATGCGCGCCGCATCCTCAGGCTCGAGGCGCCGAAAGCCTGCATCGAGGCGGTGAGGGCGGCCGTCGAATTGCCGTTCGAGCAAGGCATCGCCCTCGAGCGCGAGCTCTTCATGAAGCTCGTCGGCGGCGACCAGTCCAAGGCGCTCCGCCACGTCTTCTTCGCCGAGCGTGCCGCGGCGAAGATCGACGGCCTCGCCGGCGACACGCCCAGAATCCCGATCCGCAAGGTCGGTGTGCTCGGCGCCGGCACGATGGGCGGCGGCATCGCGATGAATTTCCTATCCGCGGGCATTCCGGTCACCATCGTCGAGCGCGAGCAGGCGTCGCTGGACCGTGGGGTCGCGACGATTCGCAGGAATTACGAGCGCAGCGCCCGGCGCGGGCGCCTCACCGGGCAGCAGGTGGAGCAGGCGATGAGCGGGCTTACGGCGACTCTCAGCTACGAGGATCTCGCCGATTGCGACCTCGTGATCGAGGCCGTGTTCGAGGAGATGGACGTAAAGAAGGAGGTGTTCCGCCGCCTCGACCAGATCGTGAAGGACGGCGCGATCCTGGCCTCCAACACCAGCTTCCTAAACATCGACCACATGGCCGCCGAGACCCGGCGGCCCGAAAGCGTCATCGGCCTGCACTTCTTCTCGCCCGCGAACGTGATGCGGCTGCTGGAGATCGTCCGGGGCGCGAGGACCTCGCCGAGCGTCCTCGCCACCTGCATGGACCTCGCCAAGACCATCGGGAAGCTAGCGGTGGTGGCTGGCGTCTGCCCAGGCTTCATCGGCAACCGCATGCTCGCGCCGCGCCAGCGCGAGGCGCAGAAGCTGATCCTCGAGGGCGCAAAGCCGTGGGATGTGGACCGGGTCCTCACGGACTTTGGATTTCCGATGGGGCCGTTCCAAATGTCGGATCTTGCCGGCCTCGACCTTGGCTGGAGCCGCGAGCAGTCGAAGGGCGAGACCATTCGGGAGGTGCTTTGTGAGCGCGACCGGCGCGGCCAGAAGACCGGCAAGGGCTATTACGACTATGACGAGCAGCGCCGCGCGTCTCCGTCGCCCGAGGTGGAGCAGATCATCGGCGAATTCGCGCGAAAGGCGGGCATGGAGCAGCGCGAGATCGGGGACGAAGAGATCCTCGAGCGGCTCCTTTTGCCGATGGTGAACGAGGGCGCGAAGATCCTCGAGGAAGGAATCGCGCAGCGTGCTTCCGACATCGATGTCGTCTGGCTGAACGGATATGGCTGGCCGGCCTGGACCGGCGGACCGATGTTCTGGGCGGACACGATCGGCCTCGATAAGGTCGTGGCCGGGCTGGAGCGACAGGGCGCTGAGATCAGCCCGCTGCTGAGGAACAAGGCCGCAATGGGTGGAGGGCTGACTCGATGACGTCTCCGGCAGCAGAGCTTTCGGGCCAGGCGCAGGCGCCCAGGTCTTCGACGAGGATGGTCATGTGGACGCTCCTCGTCGTTTATACTCTCAACTTCCTCGATCGTCAGATCGTCAACATCCTGGCTGAACCGATCAAGCGCGACCTCGGTTTGTCCGATACCCAGATTGGGCTGATGACGGGCCTTGCCTTCGCACTCTTCTACACGATCCTGGGCATTCCGATCGCGCGCTATGCCGACAACCCGAAAACCAGCCGCACGGCTCTGATCTCCGTCTCCCTGGCCTTCTGGTCGGGCATGACCGCCTTGTGCGGCCTCGCGCAGAATTTCGGCCAGCTGCTGCTCGCCCGGGTGGGCGTCGGCGTCGGGGAGGCCGGCTGCACGCCGGCGGCGCACTCGCTGATCTCCGACACGGTGCCCGCCGGCAAGCGATCCTCGGCGATCGCCTTTTACGGTCTTGGTATCCCCATCGGCAGTCTGCTCGGGATGGCCATCGGAGGTGTCCTCGCCGACGCGTTCGGCTGGCGCACCGCCTTCCTCGTGGTGGGTATTCCGGGAGTCCTGATGGCCCTCATCCTGCCGCTGCTGATCAAGGAGCCCCGCAAGTCGGCGCCGGCTCGGGTGTCCGCCGCCGGGGGGCTTCCGGCGCGGGAGGCGCTGCGGGAGATCGTCCGTTCGCCGGCCTTCATCCAGCTGCTCCTCGCTGCTTCACTGGTCGCCTTCCTGTCCTATGGCAAAGTGGTCTGGGCAGCGATCCTCTTCATCCGGGTCCACGGGCTGAGCCCTGGCGAGACGGGCTTGTGGCTGGGCATTCTCGGCGGGCTCGCCGCAATGGCAGGGACTTGGGTCGGCGGCCTCCTTGCCGATCGTTTCGGCGGAAAGGACCCGCGCCACCTTGTCACCGCACCCGCGCTTGGGCTGGTTGTCGGTGCCCCCATCCTCTT
Organism: Pseudomonadota bacterium; assembly: GCA_030773375.1. Taxonomy (GTDB): domain Bacteria; phylum Pseudomonadota; class Alphaproteobacteria; order Sphingomonadales; family Sphingomonadaceae; genus Allosphingosinicella. The sequence continues at coordinate 2,854 of JALYNE010000015.1, read as the reverse complement.
CTTCGGATATGCCGCGCAGGATTGGCGGCTGGGCCTCTTCCTGATCGTGATCGCGACCTTAGTGAACAGCTTTTACTACGGTCCCACCTACGCTTGCGTGCAGGCGCTGGTCCGTCCGCAGGCTCGGGCCATGGCCACGGCCGTCATGCTGTTCGGGCAGAACCTCATCGGCCTTGGTCTGGGGCCGCTCTTCTTTGGAATGCTCTCGGACGCGCTCCAGCCAATTGCCGGCGCCGAAAGCGTGCGCTGGGTGCTGTTCGGCGCCGCTTGGCTCGGGCTCGTTCCGGCCTATTTCTTCTGGCGAGCGAGAAACCCCCTCCGCCGCGAACTCCTGAACAGGGCTTAGCGAAAAGCTCGGCGCTATTTATCCGGACGCAGCGGCGGCTGGGAGTTGTGGAATTGCGCATGGAACGGGCCCGTACGCCGGTTTCCATCAGCTAGTTTCGCTAGTGCACGACGACAGAAGCCTTGCATAAAGGCGGTTATCGCACTCGACGACACGGCTGCGATGAGCTCCTACCGGCCAGTTGTGCTCGTTTTCACGAATGACTATCGTCTCCGAACTCAGCAGGCAGCACCTCTCTTTTGGCAATCTCCACCAGTCGACGATGCTCCTCTGTAAATGGGTCATCGTCGGAATCATCTTCGGCGAGATCGTCGTGAAGATCAAAGAGTCCAAGCTTCTTGAACTCTTTGAGCATGTCCAGCTTCAACTTGGGGGAGCTGTTCATAGCTTGCTGGAGAAGCTTTTTCGCGAACGCTTCGGCCATGGACATGACTTGCGTGCGGTCGTTGGAGGAGACTTGGACTTCATCGTTCAAGCCGTTTAGGAGTGCCTTTGTGAGGGTGGGCTTCTTCTTCTTTTTTTCTTGGGCGCCCATATGGATTTCCGCTCTGCCCGGGCTTCCACTGATGCTCCTCAGGCGGGCTCCCGTAGCCCACTGGCTTGGCCTGCTTGTTCTTCTTGCTGTTCGACATGTGACCCCCCGGCCTGAACGGATATGTGTCTGCTAGGCGCCCGCTTCTGACCCCTTGCGCCGCAAAGCCGCTAATTCGGAGAATGGCAGCCCCGTCTCGTCGTGGATTGCCTCTTCGCCCGTGAGCTGTTGCCATCGGTTGATGCACACCTCGAGGTACTTCGGATCAAGCTCGAGCCCGTAGCAATTCCGACCCGTGTTCTCGGCTGCAATGATGGCTGTGCCCGAGCCTAAAAAAGGATCTAGGACGATATCGCCACGGTTCGTAACGTCCGTGATCGCATCCTCGATGAGTTGGACGTTCTTGGGGGAAGGATGGTCGCCGAGGGCCGCCGCCGCGGATGACCGCACGGCCCGCAACTGGATGAGCGGTGCCGCCGGGCCGAGCGGCTACCATCTCATCTGCCTCGCCCGCGAGTCGAACGCAGTGCTGGCTGTCATGCTCGCCATGTGCGGCCGCTCGGAGCTAGCCCTCTCGGCCGATATTCATGCGGTGGAGGTGGCGATCGCGAAGGCCGCAGGCGCAATCGAAGCGCTCAAACGTCAGCATATGCGTCGCCCGGCACCCTGAACCGTGTCCGCGGTCATGGACCTCCATCCCCCGACGACCCGCCGACCCCTGGCCTCAGCTGCTGATGCAGTGAGGCCACAAAATTTGCGTGCGAGATTCGGGGCAGATTTTCGCCAATGGCGCCGGGCCAAATCGTCTCTTGGCCACGCCGGCGAAAAGGCAGCGGCGCAAGCGCCGGGAATCACGCCAGAATTTCGGCTCTTTAGGAGAGACTGAAATGGGGGCTAAGTCATTGATTCTATTGGCGCACCCGACAGGATTCGAACCTGTGGCCTTTGCCTTCGGAGGGCAACGCTCTATCCAGCTGAGCTACGGGTGCTTGGGCCCGCGCTTAGCAAAGCGCCTCCGGACGGGCTAGCGCTTTTTAGCCACGTCGCGCGCTGATCTCGATCGGTTGAAAGCGGCCCAAGCCGCAGGTCGCGCCTTGCTGCGGGCCACTTGCATAGAGCACCGTGATGGTATCGACCGCGCAAAGCTGGGTAAGCGATGTCCGGTAGGTAAACCGCTCCTCGAAGGCGAGTCCGGGGCAGCTCGTCGCGAGGGTGTTGCGGTAGACCTGGCCGCCACGCATGTAGAAGTCGATCACGCTGTCGCTGCGTACGCGCGTGTGGCTGATCGTCGTCAGGCTGATGCAGTTGCGCGGTTCCCCGATTGGCCGCGCCTCGGCAAGCGCCGCCTGGTTTGCGCTCTCCCGAGGGATGGGCGCGCAGCCGAAGATCATAGCCGTGCCCGCCGCTGCGACCAGGAGACGCTTCACTTGAGCTTCCTCTTCTTCTTGCCCGCCGCCAACGCACGAGCTTCTTCCTCGCTCCCGGGCGCGGGGGTTTTCGGCTTGTAGCGGCAAATGTCGGCGATCACGCAGCGCCAGCATTCGGGCGTTCGCGCTTTGCAGACATAGCGGCCGTGGAGGATCAGGAGGTGGTGGGCGTCGCGGCGGTAGGGCGGGGGCGTCACCGCGTCGAGCTTCAGCTCGACTTCGAGCGGGTTCTTGCCGGGCGCCAAGCCGGTCCGGTTCGACACGGGAAAGATGTGTGTATCGACCGCGAAGGTCTCGGCCCCGAACGCGGTGTTCATCACGACGTTGGCCGTTTTCCGGCCCACCCCGGGAAGCGCCATCAACAGGTCGCGATCGGCCGGGACTTCGCCGTCGAACTGCTCGACAAGCACCTTTGATAGGAGGATGACGTTCTTCGCCTTGGTGTTGAAGAGGCCGATCGTCTTGATCGCTTCCCGGAGCCTTTCCTCGCCAAGCTCGAGCATGGCCTGAGGCGTGTTCACCGTCTTGAACAGCTCGCGCGTGGCGAGA
>JALYNE010000014.1 GCA_030773375.1 Pseudomonadota bacterium | reverse complement strand
AAGATCGAGAAAGCGGGGCAGACTCTCGCCGCAGAGGCTCCGCTGGAGGTTCGCGGACGCGACCATCCCTGGGTATCGCGCGGGGGCATCAAGCTTGCGCACGCGCTTGATCATTTCCGGTGGGACGTGGCCGGGGCGGTGGCGCTCGATGTCGGCTCGTCGACCGGGGGTTTTACCGATGTGCTGTTGCAGCGCGGGGCAGCCAAGGTGTTCGCAGTGGACGTCGGCACCAACCAGCTCGCCTGGAAGCTGCGGCAGGATCCGCGCGTGGTGGTGCACGAGCAGACCAATGCGCGCTATCTGACGGCCGAGATCGTGAGCGAGCCCGTGGACATCATCGTATGCGATACAAGCTTCATTTCCCTGGCCAAGGTACTCGACACCGCGCTCGCCTTCGCCAAGCCCGGCGCCGGCCTCATCGCGCTCGTCAAACCGCAGTTCGAGGCGGAGCGGGACGAGATCGGCAAGGGCGGCGTGGTACGGGATCCGGACGTCCACGCCCGCGTCTGCGGCGCGGCCGCCCAGTGGGTGACCTCGCGAGGCTGGACGGTTGAAGGCGTCGCGCGAAGCCCGATCACTGGCCCAGAAGGGAACATCGAGTTCCTGCTCGCCGCCCGCCGCGCTTGATTGTGGCAAAGACGAGCGCTAGCCCGCCTTTTTTCGAAAAGCGGATGCCAAGCGAGGATGGAGGAGAGATGACGGCAATCGCTTCCAAGTCGCAGCTGCGGATGTCGCTCCTTCGTTATGCGCTCGTCACGGTTCCGCTGATCCTGCTGCTCGGAACGCTCTCCGGCAGGGCCTCCAATTCCGGCTATTCGAACCCCTGGTTCGCCTCGCTCGTGAAGCCCGCAGCGATGCCGCCTTCCTGGGCCTTTCCTGCCGCCTGGACAATCCTCTACGTTTTTCTTGGGGCAGCGCTTGCGATAGTCCTCCATGCGCGCGGAGCGCGGGGCCGCGGTCTGGCGGTTGGCGTCTTCGTCGCTCAACTCCTTCTCAATTACGCCTGGTCGCCCGTTTTCTTCGCCATGCACCAGACGCGCATTGCGCTGGCGCTGATCGTCGCGATGCTGGTGCTCGCCGTGGTCACCGCCGTGCTGTTTGCAAGGATCCGCCGCGCCGCGGGGCTTCTCATGATCCCCTACATCGCCTGGCTCGCCTTTGCCGGCTATCTCAACTACCGGATCATCGCGCTGAACCCAGCGGCTGAAACACTTGTGCCTGGCGAGAGCAGCGCCGATATCCCCCTTTAAGATGCAGTGAGGAGGCCGGCATGCAGTCCGAGAACCGCTTTTTCGACGATTTTGTGAAGGTGCTGAACGGCGCGGCCGGCACCGTCGCCGGCATGACGCGCGAGGCCGAGGCATCGTTTCGCGAGCGCGCGCGCGAGTGGGTCGGCGGGCTCGATATGGTGAGCCGCGACGAATTCGAGACGGTAAAGGCAATCGCGGTTGCCGCGCGCGAGGAGAACCAGGCGCTGAAGGCGCGGCTGGATGCGCTCGAGGCGCGGCTCGGCGCTGGCGGCGGAGCGGCCTAGGACGTCCGGAACCGCTGATAATCCACAGCTTTATAGTGAAGCAGGCGCGCTTTTCCTTGAAACCGGGGAACGGCGCGTGCACCCATTGGGAATGAAGTGGGGAACCAAGGCCATGAAGGCTGACGAACTGGAGTTCGAGCGGGAGACCGGCGCTCCGATCGACATGCTCGAATATTATTTCAGCGCGCATGGCTGGGCGTATGAGCGGAGCGGGGACGACGAGATCGTTGCCAACTTCCAGGGCAGCTGGGCGCAATATGAGCTTCGCGCGATCTGGCGCGAGGACGACCATGTCCTCCAGTTCCTGGCGCTTCCCGACATTCGCGTCGCGAGCGACAAAAGGAGCGCGACTTACGAGGCCATTGGGCTCATCAACGAGCAGCTGTGGCTGGGGCACTTCGAGCTCTGGACCACGTCCGGCCTGGTTCTCTTCCGCCACGCAGCGTTGCTCGACACCGAGGACGGCGGAAATCTCACGCTCCAGCAGGCCGAAACTTTGATCGAAGCCGCCATCGAGGAATGCGAGCGTTTCTACCCGGTGTTCCAGTTCGTGCTTTGGGCCGACAAGACCCCGCAGGAAGCCATCGCAGCCGCCCTCATCGAGACGCAGGGCGAGGCCTGAAGCGAGCGAACCTTCCTGATCCGGTCCCGGCGGCCATGGAAGCACCACTTTAATGGGACCTATCTGGCTGATCGGTTGCGGTAACATGGCCGGCGCGATGCTCGATCGCTGGCTCGCGAGCGGCATGGATCCGCGGCAAGTCACCGTGGTGAGGCCGAGCGGCCGTCCGGTGGCGGAGGGTGTGCGGGTGCTGACCGCCTTGCCCGAATACGAAGTGCCTGCGCTGGTGATGCTGGGAGTAAAGCCGCAGAAGCTCGATGAAGTCGCGCTTGGCCTCGCGCCCGTCCTCCAGCCCGATACGGTGCTGATTTCGATCCTGGCGGGCGTCGAACAAGCCTCGCTTCGCGCACGCTTCCCCGCGCCGCGCACCATAATCAGGGCAATGCCCAATACGCCCGTCAAGCTCGGCAAGGGTGTTGTTGATCTTTACAGCGACAGCACCGACCCGGCTGCGCGCGAGCTGGTGGCCGGGCTGATGGCGCATCTCGGCCATGCCGAGTGGTTTGACGATGAGGAGAGCTTCGCGCTTGCCGGTCATTTGACGGGAGCGGGGCCAGCCTTTCTGTTCCGCTTCATCGACGCGCTCGCTGCGGCTGGGGAGGGGCTCGGCCTCAAGCCCGACCAGGCGGCGCGGCTCGCATCGGCAATGGTCGATGGGGCAGGGGCGCTTGCGTCCGCGAGCGAGGAGGCCCCCGCACGCCTCGCCGAGCGGGTGGCGAGCCCGGGTGGCACCACCGAGGCCGGGCTCAAGGTACTGGACGAACGCGATGCCTTGAAGGCGCTCGTTGCGCGAACCCTCGAAGCTTCGCGCCGCCGCGGGCGCGAAATGGCGGAGGCGGCGCGCGCGACCTCCCGTCCCCCCGGGCTGCAAGTTGACCGGGGCCAAGCGGCGACCTAATCGGCGCGGACCACTTTTTTCGGGAAAGCCCCACCGCCAGGATGACCGACACCCGCTCCTACGATGATCGCGACGGCTGGATCTGGCTCGACGGCAAGCTCGTGCCCTGGCGTGAAGCCAACATCCATGTCCTGACGCACGCGCTTCATTACGCTTCCTCCGTGTTCGAGGGGCAGCGCGCTTATGGCGGCCAAATCTTCAAGCTCAGCGAGCACAGCAAGCGGCTGCGCAGGAGCGCCGAGATCCTTGGCTTCGAGCTTCCCTGGTCGGCCGAGGAGATCGACGCCGCCTGCCGCGAGACGCTGGCGGCAAGCGGGCTCCAGGATGCCTATATGCGTCCGATCGCGTGGCGCGGCTCCGAACAAATGGGCGTCGCTGCCCAGCGTACCAAGCCGCACATGGCCATCGCCTGCTGGGAATGGGGCGCCTATTTCGGAGACGAAGCGATCCGCAAGGGGCTCCGCCTCGACATCTCGCCCTGGCGGCGGCCGGCGCCTTATACGGCCCCGACGCAATCAAAGGCTTCCGGGCTCTACATGATCGCGACCATGGCCAAGCACGCGGCCGAGAATCGCGGCTACCAGGATGCCTTGATGTTCGACTGGCGCGGGCAGGTGGCGGAAGCGACGGGCGCCAACGCTTTCTTCCTGCGGGACGGCGTGCTCCACACGCCGACCCCGGACTGCTTCCTCGACGGCATCACCCGGCGCACCGTGATCGACCTCGCCCGCCGCCGCGGCGTCGAAGTGGTCGAGCGAACGATCTGGCCCGAAGAGCTGGAAAGCTTCGAACAATTCTTCCTCACCGGAAGCGCGGCCGAAGTGACGCCCGTTGCCGAGGCCGGACCATGGCGCTTCGAAGTCGGCGATCTCACGCTCCAGCTCCGCAAGGATTATATCGACCTCGCCCACCGGCGGATTTCGGACAGCTGACAGCGCTTGCACGCAAAACTGGCCACCGGTTTTGCGGTCCGCAACCGCGCCTGCAAGGTGATCGGGCTTTTCATAAGCCGCGGCGGACGATAAGGCCGCACGCGCGCGCCATGCTGGGGCGTCGCCAAGTGGTAAGGCACCGGTTTTTGGTACCGGCATTCGCAGGTTCGAATCCTGCCGCCCCAGCCAATCCTGCACCTAAGTCGCTGATCTTGGCTGCTTTTCTCAACCACAGCTGACCTTTCGGCCAGCAACTGTAGCCACGGACTTTAGCGACGGTCCTAGGAAACGGAGGAATCGACAAGTGACCGCCATCCTGATTGTACCCGCGGGGTGTAGCCAAGGTTAATCCGCCCAGAGAAAAGATCAATCTTTTCTGTGGCTTAGAAAATGAATTTGGCATCGCCGGTTTCCTGCCGGCCCAATTAACCATCTAAGCAGCTGATTTGGAACGGCTAAGGCCGAGTGCCGCATTCAGGCTGGAAGATGCCGGTCCCACATCTGCTTTTCACGTCTGACGAACGCTCGCCTCACGCCGTCTGGACTCGCCAGGGGTAGGGGCGGCGTAGGCGATGCTGCTCGGCGGTCTTCGCCCAACAGGGAAGGAGACTGATGATGCGACATCTGACCGGCACCGCCGCGCTGAGTTGCCTCCTGGCGGCAGGCTGCACCACATCACCCCGCTACGAGATGTACCGGGTGACGGGACCCACCACGTTCGACCGGAGCGAGATCGACAGCTACTGCCTCCAGGCGACGCTGATCCAAATCGAGAAGGTTGCGGGCAACAAGGACGCCGCTGCCGCGAGCTCAACCGACATCTCCATTCTGCCCGTGCTGGTCGATGACTTCACTGCCGGAGCAAAGGTGCCCGGTTACGCGCCGTTCAAGATCGGCATGCGCCGCAATGACTCCTTTGGTCTCCGAACCAATGTCAATCTGACGAAGCTACCAAATACGTGCATCCCGAGCGCCGCAGGAGTCGAGGTCATCGACAAGCGGGTGGAGATGATCAACACCGCCGGCGCGATCGTCAAAACCGTGCTGGGCGTTGCGATGAGAGCCGATGACCCGCTCACGCCGGAGATGCTCCCGCTCGAGATCAACACGCTCGAAGCCATGACGATCGCGGCCCCTGCTGGCACTGATCGGCGCGGGGCATTGACGTTCCAAGGGGAGCACGGGGTAAAGATCGAGTTCGGTGCTGCCCCGCCGGATGCGATCGAACGCGCGGGCCTTCCGGCCTCGAGACTCCTGAACGGCATGGTCTATAGCGCATGCCGCCAGGCGCTCGTGTCATTTGAGATCCTGCACGAGAAGACCGACGCGAAAACGGGAGCCAAGAGCAGCGAAAGGCGCAGATATTCGAAGCGAATAGCAGTGAGCGATCCCGCCTACCTGCAGTTCGTGGCATTCCCGCAGAAGGGCACCGTCACGTTCCATTCGCAATGCGGGGTTTCGGTGTCGAGTGACAAGGAGACGGGTGTCTCAAGTGAGCTCGCCATCGCGGAGGCGTTCGCAAATCAGGCCAAGGCCATCAAGGAGACGGTCGACTCGGCCAAGAAGAAGGAAGAGTGATGCGCTTCCCGATCGTGATCGGTATCGGGGCGGCCTCTTTGGCCGCCTGCGGTGTCGCGGAACAACCCGTGGGCGACGGCAACATGGCCGACCGGCTTGCGGCTGGCGACATGAAGAAGCCCATTGCGGCGGCTGCCGGTCCGCCGTTCACGATAACCGTGACCTCCGACAATTCGATCGTCGGCGAAACCTTCGGCGCGCTCCCGATCAAGGCTTTCGCGCAGACCAGGCTCGAGGAGCAGCGCCAAGGCGCTGAGCAAAGCGAGTGTGATCCCAGCTACGGCCAGCGGAGCCTCAGTGCCGCCATCGCTGACGTGCGGGTCACGCGGAAGGCCGCGGACGGAGTGGGGCTGGAGCTCGAAGCCGCGAGTTCGGCGCGCGGCGGGCATTTCAGAACCTGCGGCTTTTGCGCCGGGTCCAAATGCGTGGCCATCAATGGAAACGACACCGTCGGATCGGCGACGAGCCGCGCCGCCGCAAGGGTCGCCGTACGCTTTGCCGAGGATCTCCTCTATAACGACTATGAGCTTCGCCTGGACACCGCCGGCGCGCGCGAAGCGCTCGTCATGAAGGTGACGGACGGCGCGGGTCGAGAGATCGCCAGAAATGCGGACGGCATCTATCCCGTCAAGGCTTCACCAGGCAGCCTTGTCTTTGTCGATGCCATTCTGGACACAGCCGCCGAAGGTGAGGGGGGCGTGCCCCAGAAGACCCAGCGCCAGCTGGCCGCCCTCGACATAAGAGTAACCAAGGCACCGATCCTTGCCTTGACGCGCGGGGCCGAACCCTTCATCGTCGGCGGCGATCCCACCGCTGCCTATCCCGAGGTGGTCGCGCTCCTCCTCCGGGGCGAGATTCACTGCTCCGGCACGGCGATCACGCGCCGAACCATCCTGACGGCCGCGCATTGCATTCACGGCTATGAAGCCGACATCGGCCGCCGCGAGATGGTCGTCCAAGGCGGAATGACGATCAGCCAGGCGGAATGGGGTCCGGTTCAAGTCGTCGGTTTCAGCATACCGGACGGCAAGAATGGTAGCATCCGCTTCAATCCCGATCGTCATCAGCTGACCCACGACATCGGCGTCATATACGTGGACACCCCCCTCCCGACGGCACCGGCGCAGGTCCATGGCGGCCAGCCGCCATGGACGGCGATCAAGCCTGTCCCGCTCTATTTCGTCGGCTTCGGCTACGATAAGCTCGGCACGACCAAATATGGCAGGGGCGTGAAGCGAGAGGCATCCTGGACCGTCGAGAATGTCGACGACCTCCGTCTCTATTTCAGGGGCTCCCAGCGAAGCACGTGCCGAGCGGACTCGGGCGGCCCGGCATTCTTTATTAAGGGCGGCCAGACTCCCACCAAGCTTCTTGTGGGTGTCACCTCCGGCGGTGACGAGGACTGCACCGAAGGGTTCAACACCCGCGTCGATGCGTACATCGGCTGGTTAAAGCCAAGGCTGAAGGCCTAGAGGTATCGGGCCAAGCGACAATCTGTCGCCGGCGAATTTGGCAGGATCGCGCCGACGCCACGTGGGCGGCATCATACCAGTCGGCGGGGTGGATGGCGGAAGCTGGATGGACCAGCCTCCGCCTGCTTTTCAGCAGCTGACGCCGATCCGCTTGGCGAGCCATCCATTGCAACCGACCACGTCATTGTTGCGACCGGGACCATTTCGGATGTCGCTCTCGACATTTCTAATGATCACGTTCGGGTGGAGGTGCTGCGGCAGGAATCGATTGACGACCTTCATGATTTCGCCATTCGGGCCGAAGCAGCCGCCGGGAACGCCGAAGCCGTTCCGGCACCGCTGAACCTCGACGGCGCCCCAAGAGACCGCCATGCAGCTAGGCTCGCCCCCGCAGCTCTGATAGATGCTGGCGACGATCTGCCCGTCACGCGGAAGCATGCCGGCGCCCGGGAGATTGGCCATACCGGGTGCCGCCGGGCCGCCCCAGCCGCCTCGCTGGGCCATTTGCTGCTGCTGAAGGTAGCGGTGCACGTCCGCGCACGGTCCGGGACCCAGCGGGCCCGAACAGATGGGCTGGCCGAACCCGTCATAGCCCATGAACTGTTGCGCGGATGCAGGCGTGGCCGGCGCCACAATTGAGGCCGACAAAAGAATCGCCGCGATGGACAGGATTGACTGCTTGCGCATTTTGCTTCTCCCAAGATCGGCCGGGTCCAGGTGACCCCCCAATGGGTCAGAGCCGGTGGCCTGGGAGGTGGATTAGCCCGGCGCCGTACGCCCCCCGTGACGGGCGCGTGCGCTTCGCGTGAAAAGTCGAGATGAGCTCAGAAGATGCCGTCGGAGGAGACCTCACCGAGCAGTTGGCAAGCGCTGCTGACGTCATCGCCCTCCAGGCGCTGTGTCCCGGCCGGGGTGGCTTGCCGCGGGCTCGCCGAGATGACCGTCAACCGGCCGACCGCGCGCACCGCTGGCTCGCCTGCCCATGAGCAGCTTCCAGACCGCCCGATCAGTGATGTGCCCGCGATGCGCCTTCAGCGGATCAGCGAAGAGCTTCAATGGACCGCCGGTCATCCGCACGAACAGATTGACCGTTATCGCGCCCTTGATCTTCGGGACCATGTAGCTGAGCATGTCGCTGGGGTCGCTGAACGCGACGATCTGCTTCAATCTTTCTCCGGAGGAGGTGAGCGCCTTCTCACCCAGGAGGGCCCTTTGCCGCCCATCTGGATCGGCAATGATTGGCGGGGCCTCAGCCCATCGCCGCAGCGCCGAAAGCGGAGTCGCCTCGGCGGCGCTCTCGTCAGCCTTGACGAGGGCGTGCGGCGTGCAGGGTGGAGCGGGATCTTTGGGGAGCGGCCCGATGCTCGCGAGCTCAAGCATCGCCAGCTGATTGGCGAAGAAATAGAGATGGGCCGTGCGCTCGAGGACGCGGGTCACGCCGGGCCTGCAGGCGGCAAAGGCGTCGAGCACCACGAAGCTCCCCAGGCTTTCGGACATGACGACATATTCGCGGCCGTCGTCGTCCCCGCTCATCGCGTTTGCAAAAGCTTCGTTCACGACGTCCCGCAGATAGTGCCGCATCGGGCCGGCCGCGATCACGGAATCGGCGAGGCCCCAGTTGAGGATCTGGCGCTTCATCATCCCATTGGGCCAGGCGGCGCCTCCCGATCTTGGTCCGGCGAGCGCTGCGGCGAGCTCCTCCTCGCTGAGCCAGCGGTGATAGGGAGGATTCTCCCTGGCGCAGAGCTTCAGATGCGCGCGATCCGGTCCGGCGAGCGCGCTGTCAGGCGCGAGCAGCGCGGCGCATTTCAGCGGGAAGAGGAGGGGCCACCAGTTCAGCTCGTGGATGATGATGTTCGCGCCGGGAGCCTTGATGCTGTAGCGATTCATGAAAGGCCGGCTCGCCGCCCACTCCGCATTGGAAGGCCAGATCAGTTCTCCGGCAATGCGCGCCTCCGTCGGACGCTGGCCGAGCCGGAGCGGCTCGCCGCCCAGGAAGGCCTCGGTGGCACCGAGATGCCGGACAAGCTCGGCGCGGACGAACTTCGAGGCTCCCGGCCCCTCCGCCCGCATCCCGTGAACGTAGATGATGTGAAGGGGCTTCCCTTCCCTTGCTGCGATGAGCTCGCCGAGCGAGGTGACCTGGCTCAGCCGGTCTTCTCCACCCTCGGTGATGCGCGTGCGCGCCGCGGCCAAGGTCGCTCCGGAAAGGAGCACCGCCAGGAGGAGGATGAGGAGCAGCGCCTTCATGGCAAAGCCTCTCCCGCCGTGATAGGCGTCGGAGACGGGGGATGCCGCGGCAGGGCGAGCTTGATGCGGAGCTTCCACTCATCGCCGCTTCGCTCTGCGGGCCCCGCCGCAAGCGAGCAGAGATATTTAAGCGCGGCAAGGCTGGGCATGAAGAAGTACCCCCCCGCTCGCACCCTCGTGTAGGAGCCGACATCATCGAGCACCACCGGGCCTAGAGCTGTCGGTATCGTGAAGCTGTACGTTCGGGCAGCAGTGCTTTCCGAGTCGGCAATCCGCCCCGCAATTGGGTCTGGCTCCTTGGTCAGCCCGTGAAAGGAGGAAGAGTTTATCCAGGTGTGCTGGACAAACTCGAATTGCCGCTCGAGGTCGGCGCAAAGCGCCATGAAGAGCAGGCCCTTGTGCAGCGTCCCGTCCCCGGGATCGTACGCATAGCTTCGGCCCCGGCGAAGCAGCCGGTGCCGATTGGTGATGAACTGCTCCGTTGCGTCCCCCGGCTCCAAGCTGTCGCGGGGATTGGCTCGGCGTATGTGAGCGCTGAAGGGGCATTGATAGCCGCGAGGATCGTCGACCCCGTAGGCAAAGTCGTTGTCGGGGTGGCCTTCGGTGCCCCGCGGCCGGGTGGAGCTTCCGACCAGTGGTGTGCCGTCGCGCCAACGACCGACCATCTTGGCCGCGATCCACTCCTCATCGATGCGGTGGCCGACGGCGCTCTCGAGTCCATAATAGGCCTCGCGAATCTCGCTTGCGTGCCGCTCCGTCGCGCGCTTGAAGCCCTCGACGTCCTGATCGAGCTGCCGGATCACGAGGAACGAGCCATTGCGACCCAAATCGCGGGCCTGGGTTCCCGCGGCCCCGCTACCGAAGGTCGGGAAACGGCCCCGAGGTCCGGGGTTGAGGACTGGCAGGTCGTTGCGCTGATCGGTCTCCTCGGGGACGCTGATGAGCGGCGGGTAGAAGCGCTGGTTGTTCAGGTAGCCCAGCAGGAACTCGCCGGGCTCCACAAGGTCGCGCCCGTGCGGGGCTTTAGCCGCGCGCTGCGTGCCGCGAATCACTGGCTGCGAGATTCCGTCGCGGAACCCGAAATGCTCGAGGTCGAGCGTCGGACCGGCTGGCCCGGCAAGCGGACCGGTCGGAACGATGTGCAGGACCTCGCCGCCCAGCGCTTCAAGAAGAGCGGTCTGCAGCCCGACGAGATGTTGATGCTCTGGCGCCGATCCGCCGTCGGGCTTCTTCATCTTCAGCTGCCCGTAGACGATCAGAACGGCATCCGCTGCCGCAGCGCCGCTGCTTTCCGCGCCGTCGCTCCAGATCCAGCGGTCCGCCGCGGCATCACTCAGGTCTCCGAGGATGCGGCCTCGGCCCGCCATTCCGAAGTTGAAGGCGGCAGGGAAGCCGGCGAGCCCGCCCTGTGCTTCGGGCGCGGCGAGCCCAAGCCTCTGCAGACCCGTCGAGGAGAAGCCGAGGATCGCGGTGCCGTCGGAGACCGGATGATCGCCGAAGGCGATCTGGAGCGGCCGCAGGAGCCTCCGGCTGCGCCGGCGCCGAGGACTCTCCGCCTCGAACAGCCGAGCGAGCGTGCCGAACGCGTCGAGCGCGTCGAGCTCGCTGCTTCGGAATCCCGCTCCGATGAGCGCCTTCAGCCACAGCAGCCGCCGCTCCGGCGTGTCCGGCAGCTTCAGCACGATGCAGCTCGCATGGTGCATGTTGCCAAAGCCGCTGAACGCGATCGACTGCACCTCGCTGGTCTCGATCTCATGCTCCTCGCGCTGCGCGGAGCCGAAGCAGGCCAGCCAGCGGCGTGCGTCGGTGTCGCTGACCGCGTTGGCGAGGCCGTCCTCAATGATCGCGTTGTTGCGGATCTGCCTTGTGGTGAGCTCGGGAAACCGGCTGTACCAGAAGCGACTCACCTGCTGCTGCCGCCGCACCCAGCGCTTGAAGCGGTCGCCGTCCTTGGCGCCTTCGAAGATCAGGAAGCGCGTGCGCGGGAAGCCCTGCCCGTTGCTCCACGCTGCGGTCTGTCCCCAGTGCGCTCGCGTGATGAAGTCCTCGAGATAGCTCTCCCAGTTGCCGTCATAGTTGGAAAGGAAGACGAACTGCTGCGTGCCCGGGACGCGGAACCATTTGGCGTAATGGATCGTGCCCATCGTGACGACGAAGCCCGGTCTGAACCAGAACTTCACGCTCTGCTTGATGCCCCACAAGGCGAAGGCGAAGACCAGCTTCCTGAACCGGCCGGGCTTCAGCGGCATCACCGCGATGATGTGGTTCTGCTCGTATCCGGGGGCATCCTCGCGGGCCGCCAGGCGTTTCATGTGCGCGAAGTCGGGCGCGCGTTCATCGACCTCGTCCTTGCGTTCCTGGAGCCGGAGAATGCTGGCGAGGGCGCCGATCACTGCCAGCGCCAGGAGCATGGTGAGGGCGAAGCCGCCAACAAGTGACAGGAGGACGATCCCGGCGGCATGCGCGAGGGCCGCGGGACCCGCCGTGCCCGGAAGCCACGGCGGGTCGAGCAGGAAGCCGATGCCGGCGGCGGCGACGAGCGCGCTGATCCCCAGGGCGGAGACAATCCGGATACCGTCGGGGGACCGGAAGAAGTTCTTCAGCGGGTCGAGCTTCGACGCGGGCGGCTGCCACTGGGCGAGCGCCAGCCGCTTCCGGCTGGGGCGAACCAGGCTGTACTGGAACGCGCGCGAGCGGAACAGCAGGCCGCCCCAGTTAGCTTTCAGCTGGTAGAAGCTGTCCTGCTTGGCGAAGCGCCGAACCCTGGTGAGCGCTTCCATCGCGCGCCCGCGCCGGGCGATGTTGGCGTGATAATAGTGGCTGAGCGCGCGCCGGGCGAAGCTCGCCAGGCGCTGCTGCCGCTGAATGTCGCTCACAGAGAATTCCGGGGTGCCGTTATAGTGGATCCCAATCGGGCCCCAGGGATAGCAGTGGAGGTCGAGCGCGTGCTCGCGGAGGAGAGCCGCGAGCTCACGCCACGTTCGGGGCGCCGTGCCGTCGGTCCGGCAGTGGCGCATTATCGGCCCCATCCAGTCGAGGCAGCGCCCTGCGATCCGCTCCAGCGCTGCGTCTTGCGGGCCGTCCGAATTGATCTCGACGAGCAGGATCGGGCGCCCTTCGCCCTTGGCATCCCCGTCGATCACCGAAAGCGATGCGAAGTGGACGATGCCAGTGTCCTTAAGCGTCCTTGCCACGTCCAGCCGGGCAGGGTTCCCGAGAGCGTCGATCTCCTTCTCGATGGCTTCGCGCTTCGCTCCGTCGGCCACGGGCGCGCTCACGATGATCATCGACTGCTTGGAGGTCATCGAGTCGAATGTCATGTCGAGCCGGATCGGGTAGACGCTCATCCGCTGCATCCAGCCGTGGCGGCCGGCCGAGACGCTGAGGTTCGGCTGCGCCAGGAGGACCATGAAGGTCTGCACGATCTGCTCCATCGCCACCCATCGCCCGAGGCAGCTATGCTCGCCCCAGCCGAACACCAGATCCGCGGCGCGCTCCGGATGGGCTGGGCCGGCCGAGGCGGAATCCCCGTCGCGGAGAGCCGATGCGATGGAGGCGAGAACGATCGAGCCCTTCCTGACCTTCTTCTCGCGCCAGGTGCCTCCGGCGATCACCGAGTCCCGCGTCGCGTAGCGCCACTGTCCCGGCGAAAGGGCGGGGTTCAGCCGCGCGGCCTGCAGCAGCGTCCGCCTGAGCGCCGGCTCGTCACCCTTGCGAGCGGCGCGCTTCGCCTCCTCCATCATCGTCGGCCGCGCCAGCAGCTCCTCGAGCATATTCCCAGCCGCGAGGGTGTTGGTGGGGATGAAGCCCGTCGCGAGCCCCATGAGAGTGGCAACGACCTCCCCATCGTTGAGATTGGCCTCGTTGATCAGCCGGTCGACGAGCGTGACATGCTCCCTGTTGCTGGAGGGATGCTGACGGTCGTTCTCGTGAACCCGGGCGACCGCGTCCTCGAGCACGAAGCGGACCCTCGCCGCTCCGTTGAGGGCGAGCGCGCGTTTCTTCGGGTCGCCCGTGGGATCGGCGAAGAGCAGGTTGGAGACAGCGATGGTCCAGTGCGCGAACGCCACGGGATCGTTCACCGAGATCCCGAAATAGCGGCAGCAGGTTTCTGTGGCCACGCGGGTGACGAGGTCGGTGATCACGTCGAGCGTGCCCCCTGAAGCCGCGATCATCGACTGGGAGTATCTCCGGCTCCACTTGCGGATATGATCCAGATCCTGCGGCTTCATGACGCTTCTTATGGCGCTGCGGAGCCGGTCGTGCTCGCGCCCCTCAAGTCCGAGCACGGAGTTTGTGCCTCCGGCGAGCTCGGTCATCTCGAGGCCGAAGGGCACCGCGAAATTCTTCGTGTCCGCAAGAACTGCTCGGACGTCCTCGTCTCGGGTGATCAGCACGAGCCGCCCGATCTGCAGGTTCGGCCAAGTCGCTCGCAGGAGGGCCGTCCCCTTTGGAATGACGGTCCGGAAGAAGAAGCGGTCGACCCATTGCCCTATTCGGGTGCGCGTGAGGAACGGGCCGATATCGAAGACGGGGAGGGGGCCCGGCGGCTCTTTTCTCGTCCGCTCCTGTGCTTCCAGGATCTTCCTGAAATATTTCAACCTCGTCATGGCAGAGTGCTCCCCTGTTGGCGGCCGAAGCCGCCGCATCAGTCTTCTTCGCTTTGCCGAAGGCCCTCCTTCAGGAACTGGGGCCATCGATTGTCGACGAACGGCAGCCAGTCGATGTGGCTCTCCGAGAAAGCTGGGCTCGATGAGGAAAGGTCCGCGCGCGCCCTGCGCGCTGCGGCGAGATCGCCGACTCGGAGGAGCGCGTTGATCTTGATGATGTGTGCGTACCAGTAGCCGGGCTTCCGGAGCAGCGCGAGCTCCGCGAACTCGACCGCTCGGTCCCATTCGGCCAGCATGCAGTGAACCATCCCGCGCTCCGCCAGGACGCAGAAGATCTGCGCGTCCTGCGGATTGAGCCGGAGCGCGGTGTTCATCGGAGCCAGCGCCGCGCGTGGGTTTCCTGCCAGGTAGTGCGCGCTGCCCAGCTGCATGTAGGCCTGACAGAGGCTCGGGTTCAGCGAGATCGCCTCCTCAAGTGCCAGGCGCGCACGGTCCGGCCGCCGCAGCCATGTGTCCGCCATCCCGATCAGCAGGTGACCGCGGGCATCAAATCGATCGGCGGCGACAGCCCTGAGGCCGAGCCGGCGCAGTTGCTGGATGTCTCCCGCCGAGCGGCGTCCCGTCCAGATCGACCACGCCCGGCAGAAGCCCGCCTGAATCAGCGCTTCGGCCCATTCAGGGGCTTCGGCGCGAACGCGGTTGATGAGCTCTTCGGCCACGGCTGCGTCGGCTCGCGTGAGGCGATCTAGATGCCACCGCGCCCGCCACACGAGCTCGCTCCCCGCGAGCGACTGAAGCGGCTTCTGCAGGACTCGGTCCTGCTCGGCCGTCTCCACCTGAGCATCGATCGCCGCGACGAGGTCGCGCGCCGCTTCGGCGATCGAGCTTTCGACGTCAGGCCCGAGCTCCGCGCGTTGCGAGAGGATCGTGCGCCAAGAGCTGGACTCGGCCAGAGTCGCGGCCAGCGTCGCTCGGCCGCCGATCCGAAGCAGCTGCAGCTCAAGCAAGTAGCGAGCGCCCACCGCCGCGCCAATCGTGTTCCTGTCGGCAAGGCCGTTCCTGATCGCAACGACCGTGCCGGGGCCCACCACCGAGAGCCAGCGAACACGCGAGAGGCGGTCGACGACCTCATCGCTGAGCCTCGTCGCGGCCTCTGCGAGGGCGCTGTCCTCCGCGGACGCAGCGGTGGGCAGCATGGCGATGGAGGGCTTCTGACGAAAGCTTTCAGCCGATGCTTCCGGCCGCTGGGCGGGCCGAGCAGGTGCCGCCGGCAAACCCTCCAGCCGCTCTGCGAGCATCCGGCGCTGCTCGCGCAGCCAATCCTCGAAACCCTCCTCGCCAGGGATATCGAAGCCTTCGAGAAACTCGCCGGTCCGCTGGGCGTCGGCGCTCGGGATTCCGTCCGAAAGGATATCGAGAGCGTCCACCGAGCAGCGGTCGAGGTCTATCCAGACGCGGTCGTAATCGGCATCCACGATCGGGTCTCGTCATTGGCCGGCAGCATTCTGCGTAGGTTCCCGAGCTCCCGTCGCAAGCTCTGCTGGGCCTGCGCCTTCTGACGGGATCCCCAGAGGCGGTCCTGAAGCCAAGCGCGAGTGCGCTCGCCGCGGCTTGCCATTGCCAGCATTGCGACCAATGCCATGCCTTTCCTGCTCGCGATGTCGATACGCTGACCGGTTGGCGCCTGCAGCCGGAAGGTGCCCATCAGCTCCAGCCGGTAACTCACGCCATCCACATTCATGACCGAGAATTCTCCCCAAGTCATCAAAGGCTAAGCCATGCGCTTCGTATTTCACACACTTTTCACGCAGCGCGAACGCCGGGGGGAAGTCGGTTGTCTATAGCAGGAGCGGTCGGCGGCGGAGCGCGGGGGCTCGTGAATGAGGAGAGCATCATTCGCGCCTAGACTAAGGAAGGGACGGGATCATGGGGCCACGTGCGGATCAAGCAGGACAGCAGCCCACGCGGACGATGGCGCCGTTCGTCCCCTGCTCGCTGAGGCAGTTGCAGGGCGAGCGGCTGATCAGCGCTGCCGCGAAAGCCGTGCTGATCAATCTAGCCAATCGGGCAGTGGTGCTGAACCGCGTCGAGAGCATCCCGATCGATCTCCTCGATGGAGCGCTGCTCGCGATTCTGACGGATCGGAAGTGGGAGACGCGGGGCGTGCGCCTGACGGTGAGCTTCGTGGATGGTCCGGGAGCGGATCTCCAGTCGCTGATCCTGCTTCATATGAACGCCTGGGGCGAAAGAGCAAACGTCCGCTTCGATTTGACAGGTCGCATCGGGCAGGTGCGGATCGCTCGCGGCCTCGAGGGCCACTGGTCCTATCTGGGCACGGACATCCTCGAGATCCCCGAAGACGAGCCCACCATGAACCTACACGGCTTCACGATGCACACACCTGAAAGCGAGATGCGCCGCGTCGTCCTTCACGAGACGGGGCACACGCTTGGATTCCCGCACGAGCATCTGCGGCAAGCAATGGTGGAGCGCCTGGTGGAGTGGAAGGTGATCGACTTCTACGCCGCGACCAAGGGTTGGAGCGCGGCTCAGACACGTGCTCAGATCCTGACGCCGATTTCCGACGCGATGTTGTCGAAATCGGCCGGGGAGGGCCAGGACTCCATCATGTGCCATGAAATCCCCGGGACGCTCACGAAGGACGGCACGCCGATATGGGGAGGCGACGACATCAACGCGGCTGACGCGGCGCTTGCTGCCGCATGCTATCCCAAATGACCTGTTGTAGCCGCCATGGATGCAGCGCCTATTTTCAGTCGCAGCAATCGGTCTATGCCCGCTTTTTACGGCAGCTTTCTCGCCAAGGTAGGTAGGCGTTTCCTGCGACGCGGCCAAGTCGCGTGGCGTCTCGCATCTACATGCCACCGTAAAACTTTTTGTGCCGTGTCGCGATTGCTTCGCCTCCCCGGGCGCGGGCGCGTCAGCTTTCAGCAGGGACATGCATCAGCATCTGACCGGCTGCTCACGGGGTAAAAACGGGTGAGGCTTGATCTCAAGTCCACATCGCCCAGGGCGCAGTCAACCGGCCGCCCCGCGCGGTTCGGCACCTGGCTGTAGCCACGAGCTGTAGCCAAGGTTAATTCGCCCGGAGAACAGCTCAAACTTTTCTGTGACTTAGAAAATGAATTTGGCATCGTCGGTTTCCTGCCGCCCCAGCCAGAATTCTGTATCCGAGCTCGTCGATCGATCAGTCGATGACAGAGTTTAGACGCCGAGCGGACGGTACCGGACCTCGCGTCAGGCGAACTCCTGCGCGACGTCGGCGATGGCAGCGTAGATCGCGTCGAGGTCCGCTTCGCCGATGCAGTAGGGCGGCATCACGTAGACGGTGTTGCCGAGCGGTCGCAGCAGCAGATCGCGGTCCCGGAAAAAGCCAAGAAGCTTCGGGCCGAGTGCCGACAGGTAGTTGCTGGTGCCGCTGTCGATCTCGAGCGCCGTGATCGTCCCGATCTGGCGGGCGTTGACGACTCCCTTAAGCGCAGCGAGCCGCTCGGCCTGCCAGCGGGCCAACAGCTGGACGCGCTCCAGAACGGGTTCTTCGCGCCAGACGGCGAGATTGGCGTTGGCCGCGGCGCAGGCGATCGGGTTGGCGGTGTAGCTCGAGGAGTGGAAGAACTGCCGCGCGCGGTCGTTCGAATAATGGGCCTCGTAAATCGCCGGAGTGGCGAGCGTGACGGCGAGCGGGAGGGCGCCGCCGGTCAGCCCTTTCGAAAGGCACAGGATGTCGGGCACCACTTCTGCCTGCTCACAGGCGAGGAGGGTGCCGGTGCGGCCCCAGCCGGTCATCACTTCGTCGGCGATGAAGAGCACATGGCTCGCGGCGCAGATCGCGCGCATCTCGGCGAGCGTCTCGGGTGGGTAGATCAGCATGCCGCCCGCGCCGAGGATCAGCGGCTCGACGATGAAGGCGGCCGGACGGTCGGGGGCGCGGCACAAGGCCTCCAGCGCGTCGAGGCTCTCCTGCTCGCGGCCCTTTTGCGGGAACGGAATGGTGGCGACATCGAACAGCAGCGGCGCATAAGCCTGGTTGAACACGCCGCGCGCGCCCAGCGACATGCCGCCGATCGTGTCGCCATGGTAGCTCCCCTCCATGACGATGATCCGGTGGCGAGGCTCGCCGCGGTTCAGCCAGAAGCCGAGCGCCATCTTCAGCGCGACTTCGACGCTGGTCGAGCCGCTGTCGGAGAAGAAGACATAGCCAAGCGGCGCCGGCATGATCGCGAGGAGATCGCGCGCGAGCGTTTCGGCCGGCTCGTGCGTCCAGCCGGCAAAGATGATCTGATCGAGCCTCTCCGCCTGCTCGGCGATGGCCGCCATGATCCGCGGGTGGCGGTGCCCGTGGGTCGTCACCCACCAGGACGATATCGCATCGACCACGCGCCGCCCGTCGGCGGTATGGAGCGCCGCGCCTTCGGCATGCGTGACGAGCGGGATCGGCTCGCCGAGCCCATGCTGCGTGAAAGGGTGCCAGACGGGCGAGATCACCGGAAATCGTCCAGCTTGAATCGCCCCTTGAAGGCGGCGGCGAGCGAGGCGGGCTCGAGGGTCTCCAGAAGCGGCAGCCGGCCCAGGCGCTTCACCGCCCCGATGCGAACGATCGTGGCTTCGCTGTCTTCCTGAGGCTCGCCGGAGAAAGCGATGCCGAGGATCGGCACGCCGCGCGCGCGGAGCGCCTCGATCGTCAGCAGCGAATGGTTGATCGTGCCGAGGCTCGTGCGCGCGACGACGATGACCGGCAACCCCCAGCGTGCGAACAGATCGGCGAAGAGCAGCCCGCGCGTGACGGGGACGAGGGCGCCGCCCGCGCCTTCGACCACCAGCGGGCTCGCGGGCGGCAGGGCAAGAGCAGCGGGATCGATGGTGACGCCGTCGAGCTCCGCGGCGCGGTGCGGCGAGCAGGGTGTGCCGAGCCGGTAGGCCTCGGGGATGATGCGCACCTCGGGGGCGAGCTCGGCGACGGTGAGGCTGTCGCTGCCATCCTCGAGCCCCGCCTGCACCGGTTTCCAATAAGCCGCGCCCAGCGCCCCAGCGAGCGCGGCGGCGAAGACCGTCTTGCCGACGCCGGTGTCGGTGCCGGTCACGACCAGCCTCATCGCAGCGCCTCCGCAAGTGCCGCGGCAAGCCGCTCGATCGCTGCCTCGTCGGCGTTGAGCGTGATCGAAAAGCGCAGCCGCGAGGTCATTTCGGGGACGGTCGGCGGCCGAATCCCGCGCACGTCGAACCCCGCCTTCTGCAGGAAGGCGGCGACTTCCATCGTCCGCCCGTCCTCACCAAGCACAAGCGGCAGGATCTGCGACCCGCTCCGCGTGGCGCCAAGCGGCACCAGATGTTCTTCGGCGCAGCGGACGAGCGCCTCGAGCCGCTGCCGGCGCTCGGGTTCGTTCGCCAGAATGCGGAGCGCGGCGCGAACGGCTGCCGCCATCAGCGGCGAGGGCGCGGTCGAGAAGATGAAGCCGCGCCCGCGGTTGATGAGGAAGTCGCGCACGGTGGCCGAGCCGCAGACCAGCGCGCCCTCTGAGCCCAAGGCCTTGCCGCAGGTGCGGACCGTGACGACATTCTCGCGGCCGTCCAGATGCGCCGCGAGGCCGCGGCCCGCCGGCCCGAACACGCCGGTGGCATGCGCTTCGTCGATCACCAGCATCGCCTCTTCCGCGTCGGCGAGCGCGGCGAGCGCGTCCAGCGGCGCGCGATCGCCGTCCATGCTGTAAAGGCTCTCGACCGCGATCCAGACCCTGCCGCGGCCGCTGTCTGCGCGCCACTCGGCGATCCGATCCGCGAACCCGTTGGCATCGTTGTGAGGCGCGGCAACAAGCTCGGCGCGTCCGAGCCGCATCCCCTCGTGCGCGCTGGCGTGAACCAGCGCGTCGTGGACCACGAGATCGCCGCGTTGCGGCAAGGTGGAGAGCAAGGCGGCATTGGCCGCATAGCCGCTCGAAAAGAACAAGGCGGCTTCCGCTCCGAAAAAGGCCGCAGCCTCGCTTTCCAGCGCTTCATGCTCTTCGTGGTTGCCCCGCAGCAGCCGCGACCCGCCCGACCCGATCGGAACCCCGCGCGCCAGGGCATCCGCGACCGCGGCGCGAAGCGCAGGCGCTGAGGCGAGGCCGAGATAATCGTTGGACGAAAAATCCAGCCCAAGCCGCGGCTGAAGAGCCCTGCGGCGGCCACGGCCGGAAAGGCTTTCGAGATGGAGCTGGTGGGCAGCGAGGGCGGGCACTGCGGGGGCACTATACCCGTTCCCGGTTCGATTGAACCGGGAACGGGACCAGTTTCCTTTGTTTGCCGTGCTTTCCGAGCGTCAGGTGATACCACTTCGTCTTGTCGCAATATGTGACGGAGGGCGAAGCTGAGCTCGAGCCGGAAAAATTGCCGGACCTTCTTCAGCTCAAATACGGCACGCCCGCCGATGCGGTACGCCGATTGGGCAGCGTTAGCGACATCCGCAGCACCTTCCGCGGATTCCAACAAGATTTGTACAAACGCGACTGACGCCTCAGGACCAGCGCACCGCCGCCCCTTCGCCGCGGGCCGCG
This sequence comes from Pseudomonadota bacterium, assembly GCA_030773375.1. Taxonomy (GTDB): domain Bacteria; phylum Pseudomonadota; class Alphaproteobacteria; order Sphingomonadales; family Sphingomonadaceae; genus Allosphingosinicella. The sequence continues at coordinate 895 of JALYNE010000014.1, read as the reverse complement.
CCCGCTTTCCTCTTGCAATCCTCTGCCGTCCTCACCGTCCTTTAACCAGTTCCGGGCAAGGGAATGGAGGTGCTGAAATCCACCCTTATCACGATCGCCGTGCTGACCGTGTTCGACGCGGCAGTTTGGGAGGGCCGTTACCGAACGCAGACGGTTCAGGCGTTCCAGGCGGTGGTCGGGTACGTCACGGGGCAGGATTGGACATCGGGGCCGCTGGTTTGATCCTTCTGGGGGATGCTTCCCGCGTTCCGCACCACCGGTTGATCGCCGGCACGCGCTGAGCGCGTAGGCGGCCATGCTGCCGCCGACGCCCGAGCCGAGGACGATCACGTCCGCCTGACAGTCCATCCCGCTCCCCCTTCGGGGTTTCCCCCCCGGGGCAAGTCTTTGCGTGGCCGACGGCTTTTCGCAAGCCGCTCAGCGCAAAGAGGAAGCTCGGCCGCTGGGCAGGGTCACCGCAACATCTCGGCGGGGAGGATGTCGCGGGCTTCGGGGTAGAAGCGCGCCAGCAGCTCGGCCGCGCAGCCGGTGAGCAGGGCTTCGAGCTCGGGCGCGAGTGCGTCCGCAGTGCCGCTTTTGCCGCGCTCCCACAGCGCACGCACTTCAGCGCGCCGGCGCTCCACCACTTCGGCGGCCGCGTCCTGCCAGAATTTCGGGTGCTCGCTTTCCTCATAATCGCCGCGGCCGCGGCCGAAATGGGCGACGGCGAGATAGCGCAGGAGCGCGGAGCGAATGAGGCATTCGAAGAAGTCTTCGGACCAGCGCACTGCCGGATCTTCCTCGCCGCGGACGAGGTTGTAGCCGCGCGCCAGGCCGCCGGCGCCGAGCGCGCCGAGGAGGCCGCCGACGATCATGCCGCCGCCAAGCGTCAGCCCACCGGCCGCGAGGTCGGCGG
>JALYNE010000013.1 GCA_030773375.1 Pseudomonadota bacterium | reverse complement strand
GCGCGTGCGGCTCACCGAGGCCAGCCAACATCCCTCAGGCGCCGACCAATTTTGCTGCACCGGATGCGGACGCCATCGCGGCGCCCGTGCCAGTGGCCCAGGCGCGAACCACGATCGCGCCCTACGACAAGATTCAGGTCAGGGTCTTCCAGGTTGAAGCTTTGTCAGGAGATTTCCAGGTCAATTCTGCCGGTCAGATCTCCTATCCGCTGATCGGCTTGGTGGCGGCGGCGGGAAAGACACCGCTTGAGCTGTCCCAGTTCATTGGCGAGCGCTTGGCCGCCAAGCATCTTCGTTCGCCCAGCGTTCAGGTCAATATCGTCGAGGCAGCGCCAGGTGAGCGGACGGTAACGCTCGACGGCTCCGTCAAGGCGCCAGGCGCTTATCCAGTCAAGGGGCCGACCACCTTGATGCGCGCGGTGGCTTTGGCCAACGGCCTCAGTGGCGATGCCAACCCAAGGCGGGTCGTCATCTTCAGGACGGTAAATGGACAGCGTATGGCCGGGGGCTTCGACCTTGCGGCAATCAGACGGGCCGAGGCCGAGGATCCGATGATTTACCCAAACGACATCGTGATCGTCGACGGCAAGGATAACAGGTTGCAGAACACGTTCCGCGAGATCTTCTACGCACTTCCGATCCTCAATATTTTCCGGCCCTTCTGATCCTTATTAATTTTTCAGGACCAAAGACATGAACAACCAAAGTGGCATTCTCCCGGGAGGAGGCGCCATTGTCCCGTTTGAGCGGCGTGATCTCGCTTCGACCGGACTGCGCGATGTCGTCGTGGCGCAGCCCGTTCAAAACGAGCACCGCATTACGCCGAGCGAGATCTGGCGCGTTGTAACGAAATGGTGGTGGCTCATTGCCGCGATCACATTCGTTTGTGTTGTCACTGCCATCGTTCTGTCGCTGCTGGTTCAGCCGGAATACCGCGCCAGATCGACGGTCGAGGTCAACCGCGAGGGCGTCCAGGTGGTTCAGATGGGCGAAGTCCAGACGATGAACATCGGCGACCGCGAGTTCCTCACCACCCAGGCGGGCCTGCTCCGGAGCCGCGCACTGGCCGAGCGGGTCGCGCGCAGCCTCAATCTTGCGGCCAATCCCGCTTACTTCAACCCGGGGACGCCTCGCGCCGTTCGCGACGTTCAGGCCGCTGACCGCGTGCAGGGCAGCGTCAATATCAATCCGATCCGCGACAGCCGTCTCGTCGAAATCTTCGTCGAGAGCACCGACCCCGAACTCGCGGCGCGGATCGCAAACGCATATGGCGAGGCTTTCATCCAGTCGAACCTCGAGAGGCGATTCGAGGCGACCTCCTACGCGCGCAACTTCCTTGAGCAGCGGCTCGCAAACGTAAGGAGGAAGCTCGAGGACTCCGAGCGGCAGCTGGTTGCTTATGCGCAGCAGCAGGGCATCGTGTCGCTCACGATCGACAGCGGAAGCGGTCAAAGCGGCCGCAGCGAGCAGTCGATCGATGCGGCATCGCTGACGAACTTGAACGGGGCGCTTTCGCAGGCACGTGCGGACCGGATTGCCGCCGAGCAAAGGTACCGGCGAGGCCGGGCATCCCAAGCCCAGACCGCAGTGCTCACCAACCCGGTTATCCAGCAGCTTACCTCCCAGCGGGCGGAGCTTCAGGCACAGTATCAAGAAAGGCTCGGCATCTACCAGCCCGAGTACCCGGTGATGGCGCAGATGCGTTCGCGGATGCAGTCGCTCGACAAGGCCATCAGCCAGGCAAGCAGTACGGTCGCCGGCAATGCCGGCAGCTCGCTTCGCAGCGACTATGTGACGGCGATCGGGCGGGAAAGGCAGCTTCAGGCCAAGGTGAACGAGCTCAAGGCGGCCTTGCTCAATCTTCGTGGCCGCAGCATTCAGTACACGATCCTTCAGCGCGAGGTGGATACGAACCGTGCGCTCTATGATTCGCTCTTGCAGCGCTTCAAGGAAGTCGGTGTGGCTGGTGGCCTTGGCGCCAGCATCGTCTCCGTGGTCGACCGGGCGCAGGTCCCCGGGGCGCCATTCAAGCCGAACCTGCCCTTCAATCTGGCACTCGGCCTGATTGCTGGCTTGCTGCTCGGCTTTGGCGCTGCATTCGGCCTTGAATGGATGGACGACACGATCAAGACGCCGGACGATGTCACGGGCAAGCTCGGTATTCCCGCGCTGGGCGTGGTGCCGGTTGCCGACAAGGAAGCTTCGCTGCAGGAGCAGCTGGCGGATCCGCGCTCGCAGATCTCCGAGGCTTACCAGTCGATCAGAACTGCGCTTCAGTTCTCCACCGATCACGGGCTGCCGAAATCGCTGCTGATCACAAGCACCCGGGCGAGCGAGGGCAAATCGAGCACGGCCTTGGCACTGGCGCAGATCCTGGCAAAGCTCGGAAGGTCCGTGCTGCTCGTCGATGGAGACCTTCGCAAGCCCACTTTCAGGGGCCCGGCGGGCTCGGAGGCGGGGCTGTCCAGTCTCCTCGCCGGGTCCGACGGTCTGAAAGAAGCGATTCAGCCGACGGAGCACGAGGGCCTCTACCTTTTGCCGGCCGGGCAAATCCCTCCGAACCCGGCAGAGCTGTTTGCGTCGGGGCGCGTGTCAGCGATTTTGGATCAGGCGGCGGGGATGTTCGACTATGTCGTGGTCGATGGGCCGCCAGTGCTTGGCCTGGCCGATGCGCCTTTGCTCGCCTTCAATTGCGAAGGAACGGTCATGGTGGTCGAGTCAGGGTCAATCCGCCGCGCTGCTGCGCTCAACGCGGTGAAGCGGCTGCGCGCTGCTGAGGCCCGCATCATGGGCGGGATCCTCACGAAGTTCAGTGCCACGAAGTCAGGCTACGGCTATGGCTATGGCTATGGCTATGGTGATGATCAATATAGCTATCGCCAAGGAATCGAGACCAAGGCGCAGATCCAGCTTTCGAAAGGGGCTTGAGCGCCGCCTCGACCAAATGAACAAGTTGGGAGGAGCTTCCGTCTGCGGCGGGAGCTCCTCATTTCTTGCGGCCAGCCAAGCAGCGTGCCCATTGCGTAGGACGAGACATGCGCGTCACCCCCACGGATCTGAACGAGGTTCTGATCATCGAGCCGAACGTGTTCGGGGATCCACGCGGTTTTTTCTTCGAAAGCTACAATGCGCGGCGCTTCCACGAAGCAATCGGCCGGGAAGTGAACTTCACACAGGACAACCATAGCCGCTCCACGAGGGGCGTGCTGCGCGGCCTTCACTACCAATTGCCGCCCAATGCTCAGGCGAAACTTGTTCGAGTTGTGGCGGGCGCGATCTTCGACGTTGCGGTGGATATCCGTCGCTCCTCACCGACATTCGGCAAATGGGTGGGCGTGCTGCTCTCTGCAGAGAACCAGCGTCAGCTCTGGATTCCGGAAGGCTTTGCCCACGGCTTCCTCACGTTGAGCGAGAGCGCGGACGTGCTCTATAAGGCCTCGGCCTATTACTCGCCCGCCGATGAAGGCGCCGTTGCGTGGAACGACCCCGATTTGGCGATCGAGTGGCCGCTTACGGGTGGTCCAATCCTTTCGGCAAAGGACGCCGCGGCCCCACCGCTCGCGGACACGTAGCCGTCATGAACGCGCGATTCGGCTGGAACGATCGGCCGTCTGGGGCTGAACATTCTTTGAGGCCAAGATGTCATATGTTCATTGCGGCAGGAGCTAACCCTCTGTAAGCGCACCCGCATGATGCATGAAGTGCCCGCGCTCCGCTGTGCCGGAGACACTTTGGCGGACCGTTGGGCACACGGCGCGCGGCCAGTCGCAGGTCATGCCCGGAACACTGTTCAGAGACGAGAGCGGCCTAACAGCTGAAATTGTCGGATTTTATCATTCTTCGAGGATCGACGGTTCCTCGTTGGGGAAAGTGAGCATGGTTTCAGACACGGCCAGCCGGCCACTGGCATTGTGGAGCTGGGCGAACAAGCAAGCCAAAGAGTCCCGGCTGCTGATTTGGTTGGCGTTATTGGCGCTATCATCCTTGTTCGCGATGCAGGTCCTCAGGGGCAGCGTGCTGTACGAAGGCTGGGTTCAGGACATTTTCATTCATCTGAATGGGATCCTCAACATCCAGTCCGGTAACCTCCCGCACACTGGATTCAGTACACCCGTTGGTCCCTTCTATTATCTTGCACACTACCTCACGACCTATTTCGCGCCCCCGTCGGCTTTCACGGCTGTTTACGCGAATGGATTCGTGGCTGCCTTGGCAGCGCTCTTCTCGCTGCTCGTGGGGTACCGGCGACTGCATCCCGGATGGACAGCCATCCTTATCCTTTATGTCGGCATTGTCGCGATTTCACCTCGGCAACTGGGGCACCTCTTCCTGACGTTCAATGCGACCTACAACCGCTGGAGCTGGGCATTCTTCGCCGTTTTAGCGATCCTCGTTTCGATTCCGCCAGCGGACGCCGAAAGGCCTCGGGCAGCGGTGCAGGACGGGGCTTTGACGGGAGTTCTGCTCGGACTGCTGTTTTTCACCAAGGTTACCTATGCCGCCGTTGGGCTCGGGCTGGTCTTGGTCAGCCTCGGCACCGTGCGTCGAAGCGCACATCCGCTGCTCTACATCCTTGCGACCGTAATGACGGCCGGGCTGCTGGTTCTACTGGTAGAGCTGAGGTTCGGCATAGTGTTCCCATACTTCGCAGACCTGCACAGGGCTGCTCAAGTCCCTGGAGTGAACCGCATCCAGCAGCTGATCATGATCGCGTATGTGACGACTTCCGACCAAGTCGCCATATTCCTTGTTGCGGCTATCGCGGCCGCAGCGTCGGGTGCAAGACTGAGATTGTCCAACGTCGTGTACCTTCTCGTGCTGGTACTTGCCGGGCTAGCCATAGCAACACAGAATCACATCGCACCTGAAATTCCCCTTACGCCGGCGGTAGCGCTTGTCGCTTACCGCTTATTTCATGGGCCTGAAGCGAATCCTCGCGTGCCCTTGGCTCTGAGGCTTGCTGCGTCGATAGCCGTCGCCGGCCTATTTGCACGAGCACTTGCTCTGGACACTATTACCATAGTCGAAGAAAGCCTGGCGCCCGCCGCTCCCGGTTCCGATGTGGATTGGCTCAGGGACACGCCACTGCACGCCTTGGCGTTCAAAGCGTCAAACACCCAGGTCGTCGTTGATGGTAAATGCACTGCACAACCTTGGATCTATGGACTCGGGCGAGAGTATTTCGCAATCGTCCAAGACGGGGTCCGTCTCCTCAAAGAGCATCGTTCAGGCGATGGACGCGTGCTTTCGCTGACTTGGTCCAACCCCTTTCCGCTGATCCTCGGGGGGCAGCCGCCGCGCCATGACCTTTCCTGGTGGGATTCCGGCCGGACCTTCACGTCTACGGTTCATCCCCCCGCGCGAGAGCTATTCCGCGACGTTAAGTATGTGATGATCCCGCGATACCAGGGTAGCAATCACGGCAGCAACCCGCCGACAGCGGATCTGATGCTCTCGATCTACGGTTCCGAGATCGAACGGAACTACAAGCTCTTAGGTGAATCGGGCTGCTGGCGGCTGATGGGGCGGATCGAGCCGGCTGAACGGCCGTGATGCGGTCGGCCGATGAGAAGCCTCGGAACGGTGCTCCGCGTCGGGGGCGGGGGCCGGCGCTGCTTCCGGTCCGATCGTCTGCAGGGCGAGTGAACAAGCTCATGAATATGAGAGCCCTCCGAAGGGTCGCCAGCTTTGCGGTCGTCTCCGGCACCGGACTTGCGCTGGACTTTGCTCTCTTTCTCGCCTTGATCGGCACCGGGTCGCCTGCATTCGCAGCCAATGCAGTCTCCGGCACATGCGCCGTCACGTTCGTCTACTTCGCGTCGGTGCGGCGGATTTTCTCCTATGCCGGAAGGTTCCTTGTCGGCCTGTTCCTTGCCTATCTGCTATATCAGGCGCTGGGCGTCACAGCCGCTTCTCTCGCAGTGGCATTCCTTTCCGCAAACTTCGCGCCGCCCGCTGTGTCGAAGCTCATCATCCTCCCCGTCACCTTCAGTGCCAACTATCTGTTCATGTCGCTGCTGACCCGGCGTGGACGAGAGAAGGGTGCCGGAGAGCCCGCGGCGGCGGTTGCCGGCGACGAAGTGCGCGGGTAGGTCCGTTCGGCTCAGCCGGCCGGCCATCTCGTTTAAGGGCGCAGAGGAAGGAACGCACTGGAATGAAAGTCTTGATCACCGGCGGGGCTGGCTTCGTCGGCTCCCAGCTTGGAAAGCATTTGCACCGCGCGGGCCACGAAGTGGTGTTGTTTGACAATATGAGCTTCGGCCACCTCGATAATCTCATTTTGGACGGGGCCCCTTTCGGACAGCTCATTTGCAAGGACATTCGGGACAGAGACCTGCCGAGCTACTTCAAAGGTGTCGATACGGTCTTCCACCTTGCCGGCATCGCGGCCCTGCCGGTTTGCCAACAAGATCCGCGCGAGGCCTATGACGTGAACGTCGCCGGCGTAGGGAACGTCCTCGAAGCCGCCCGCCGGGCAGGCGTCCGCCGCGTTGTCTTTTCCTCCACCTCCGCGGTCTATGAGAAGACCAAGGCGGAGCGGTTCTCGGAGGACGACCAGATCAACCCCGATTTGGTTTATGCCTGCACGAAGGCTGCCGCGGAGCAGCTCTGCGATGGTTTTGCGGCCAATTACGGCATGGACATCGCCATCTGCCGCTTCTTCAACGTATATGGCCCCCACCAGGATGTGACGCGCACCAGCCCGCCGTTCACAAGCTACGTCGCCCGCGAATTGGTCATGGACCGGTCGCCCAATCTGTTCAACAACAGCGACGCGCGGCGCGACTATGTGCATAGCGACGATGTGGTCGAGCTTCTCACGCGCATGATGCTGGCTGAGGGGAGCCTTGGTGCCGAGCGCTTCAATGTCTGCTCGGGGCAGGGTCATAGCGTGCCGGAACTCTATTCTTTGTTCCTAGAGGTGAGCGGTAAGAACATCGCTGCGACCTACAATGATCCGCGGAGCTATTGGGACAAATATCCGATCCTCTTTGAGCAGGGGCTTTCGTTATCCCGCCAGCGTATCACCGAAGAAGTCTATAAGAATGCAGTAGGCAATCCGGAAAAGGCGCGGCAGAGGTTTGGCTGGACCGCCAGTGTTGAGATCCGGGAGGGTATCGGTTCAGTTTACCAGGACGCCAAGCGTCGCCTGGCCTGATCAGCCGCGTCAACCGTCGAGCTCACCGGCAACCACAGGAAATGGGGTGGCTTGCGCGCCGCAGATCGGACGCATACTCGCGCAGTTCGAAGGGAAAGTGGCGGGCGCCGTCGACGACATTCGAGCACCGGGCGCCCAGGGGTCATGTTGCTCTCACGAGGGGCAGATGAGGGGCGATAAGGGAGCCCGCCCTGAGCCGATCATCCACCCTCGCCACGCGGCGCGAAACGGGAATAGGGCTCAATCCGGCGCATGCGCCTCCGAAAGCCAAATCAAATCACTCATGGCAGCGCCTTCTTGCGCAGCCACTGGACCAGCCCGCAGCCGACTCACAAGCAGAGGAAACTCGTTAGAACGTCTATTGCTTTGAGGCAGACTCGGCTGCATCGACAGCGCAAGGACGCAGCAGGGTACCCGAATGGCCAACAAGATTCTCGTTTTCATCCCCTGCTACAATTGCGCCGCTCAGATCGGCCGGGTGCTCGGCCAATTCGAAGGGGAGATTGCCGACTATATCGAGGAGATCCTGGTGCTGGACAACGGCAGCAGGGACGGCACCGTCGAAGCTGCGATCGCCGCGGCCGGCAAAGCCAGCGTGTCGCGAGTCACCATCGGCCGCAATCAGGCCAACTACAACCTCGGTGGCTCGCACAAATCAGCCTACACCTACGCCGAGGGCGAAGGCTTCACTCATGTCATTACCCTTCACGGGGACGACCAGGGCGACATCCGCGACGTCGGACCGGTACTCAGCAGTGGCGCCCATAACCGCTACGACGCCTGCATGGGCGCGCGTTTCACGCGCGGCTCGAGGCTGAGTGGGTATTCGACCTTCCGGATCACGGGCAACTATGTATTCAACCTCGTCTTTTCCGCCGCCGCACGCCGCTGGGTGACAGACATGGGATCGGGCCTCAACCTGCTCGCGCGGCGAGCCTTCAGCGACCCTGCGCTCCTCAGGCTTCCCGACGACCTGCATTTCAACCCCTACCTCCTGCTCGACATGTTCGACCGCGGGAATAAGGTCATATTCTTCCCGATCTCCTGGCGCGAGGACGATCAGGTATCGAACGTCAAAATGGCGTCACAGGCGTTGAAAACCCTCGGAGCGGCTCAAAGATACGCCTTCAGCCGCCGCCGGTTCAGAACAGAGGATTACCGCTCCGTTCGGCACGAGCGATATGCTTTCGACACGCTCGCAGCTTTCGAGAACGGGACCCGAAATGGCTGATCTCGCGATGGTGATGCCGATGGCCGGGCGGGGATCGCGTTTCGCGCGTGAAGGGATCCTGCAGCCCAAGCCGCTCGTCGACCTAGGGGGCAAGCCATTTTTCTGGTGGGCCACCGATCCGACGACTTTGGATGTTGAGTTATCGACGGAGTCTTGAAGATGCGGGGCATCATAGAACGGCACCTCCTGGCATCGGGAGGCGCATCACCTGCGACCAATGAGGCGGGGCAGAGGTCACAGTGGATTGCCGGCGGCCTTCTGCTGGTCGCTTTAGCGGTATCGATCGCATTTCGGCTGTATCTCCTGATCAATAAGGATTTCCCGGTAAACGACGGTGCTCTGTTTCTCGAATTCGTCAGAGCGAGCGGGGCCACGTTCCCGCGCCTGCCGATCGAGGTTCACTATAACGGGCTTGTCCTTCCCTTCGCTTATCCGCCCCTTTCATTCTGGCTGGGCGCGCTGCTGACCAAGCTTGGTGCCGACAGCCTGGAAGTGGTTCGCGTCCTGCCGATTGCGATGAACATCGCTTACGTGTTCCTTTTCGCGCTGCTTCTTCTGAGAAGCGGTCGTTCACGTCTGTTCACCGCGCTTACGATCCTGTTCCTCTCGGCGACATCGCTGTCGTTTCAGTGGCTGATGATGGGCGGCGGCTTGAGCAGAGGGCTGGGTTCCATTTTCCTTATGTTGACGCTTCTCGCGGTGACCTTGCCGGACCGCCAGCGGCGAGATCCATCGCTCTGGCAAGCCGCAGCAGCGGGTGGAGCCGTCGCTGGAGCGATTCTGTCTCACCTGGAATGGGGCATCTTGGCGGCTGCTTGCGTCGTCCTGAGCCGTGCACTCGGCAGCTCGAGCATCAAAAGCTTCATCATCAGCTGCGCAGTCGCGGGAGGCACCGCTTTCGCTCTCATTCTGCCGTGGCTGCTGTTCGTAGTGCAGACGCACGGTCTCACACCTTTTCTTTCGGCTGGGGGCACCAGCTTCTGGGGAGATGGTAAATTTTTCGGCCGCATCCTCAGCGTCATCAGGCTTGCAGTCGTCAGCAATCCCTTCGCCGTGGTCGGCTTTTTTGTGCTCCTGCGCAGGCGAGATTGGTTCTGGATTGGTTTTCTTCTGCTTTGCGTGACATTGACGCCTCGTCACGCATCCACACCAGCGACCTTGGCAAACGCGGTGCTGGGCGCGCAGGGCATCATAACCACCTATAGGTTCGCCACCGGGTACGTCCGCTCGAGAAAGCTTCTGGATGCATCAACCGTAGCTCTGATCACGGCCTTGCTCGCCTTCGGCGTCTACCGGATCCACTACAACGCACCCGGATCATTTCGGGTTTTGCCGACTGAGATGCGGCAAGCGATGGCCTGGGTGGCCGCAAATCACCCGGGCTCCCGATTCGTCATTGTCAATGACAGGGCGTGGTACAATGACAGCACCGGCGAGTGGTTTCCCACCCTCGCAGCTGCCTATAGCATGACCACCGTTCAGGGCCGGGAGTGGAATGGACAATTCGGCCGCTGGGTCTCGTCGTTCGAGGCACTTCGCGAAAGCGGCAGTTGCACCGAACTCCACTCGAATTTCATGCGGTTCAGACCCTTCGACTTCGTCTGGGTCGAAAGCCGGCAAGAATGCTTTCCCTCGGAAAGCTACCAGCCCGTTTTCCGGAACGGAAAAGTGACCATCTACCGCCAGCGGAGCTGATCAAGAGCCTGCGCAGGCCCGTCGACAGCAGCGATGTGGGGGAGGCCCGGACACCAGACCCGTTCCTGGTTTTGTTGAACCAGCACCGGGTCCAGCTTCGGGAATGTAGCCTGCTTTCCGAGGCGCCAGGCGGTTCCACCTGACTTGAAATCACGCTGGCGTCCGAGCGCCCCGGCGGTGGGCGCACAGATGCCCTCTCGGTTGAAGACGTGACGCAATCTGCTAGTGACCGCCAGCCTCTTGCACCAACACAGACCCCCCGGGAGTTTTACAAACGTGAATCGTGCCCCAGCCGCGCCGCCAGAGGCGGAACACGGCTCTAGGAAGCTTGCCACCTGGCTCCTGCTGGCTGCTCTGGTCGCGGCCATCGGCTTCCGCCTATACCTCCTCCTGGCGAACGACTTTCCGGTGAACGACGGGGCGCTCTTCCTCGAATTCGTCCGGGCCACGGCAGCGACCTTTCCGAATCTGCCCTCGCACGCCCAGTACAACGGCATTCTCCTGCCACTCGCCTACCCGCCGCTCTCCTTCTGGTTGGGAGCTCTTCTGACGAAGCTCGGGTTTGAGCCTCTGCAACTGGTTAGAACCGTGCCGATCGTGATGAACATCGGCTATGTCCTGCTGTTCGCTCTTCTTCTGCTCAAAAGCGGCCGATCGCGTCTTTTTACCGGACTCGCGCTCCTCTTCTTCGCGGCGAACCTCCGCTCGTTCGAATGGCTACTGATGGGAGGAGGCCTCACCCGCGGGCTTGGCTCGCTGTTCCTCATCCTGACTCTCCTTACCGTCAAGATCCCCGATCAGGGGCGGGCGGCGGCGATCGCGCCCGGTCGCGCGGCCTTGGCCGGGATCGCGGTTGCCGGAGCAATCCTCGCCCATCTCGAATGGGGCATTCTCGCAGCCGGCTCGGTCGTGCTCAGCCGGGCGCTTGGCAGCCGCAGCTTCAAAGACTTCGTGACGAGCTGCGCGATTGCCGGAACCACCGCCCTCGCGGTTGTTCTGCCTTGGCTGCTCTTCGTCGCCGAGGCGCACGGACTGGAGCCATTTCTTGCCGCCGGCAGCACCAGCGGCTGGAGCCCGGGCTTGATCTGGCGGCCAGTCGGCATCGCTTCCATGGCGGTGGCAAGCAATCCGTTCACTCTTCTGGGCGGCATAATCCTCATCGTGAAAAGGCAGTGGTTCTGGGTGGGGTTCATTCTCCTCTGCGTGTTCCTGACGCCTCGGCACGCGCCGACGCCTTCGATGTTGCCGATCACCGTGTTCGGCGCTCAAGGCTTGATCAGCGCGTATGAGCTTGCGCTTCGCTTCGTCCGGTCAAGAAAGCTGCTCGCCGGAGCAGCCGCAGCCGTCGTGGTGCTTCTCCTGGCCTTCAATCTCTACCGAACGCAGCTCCACGCGCCCAGGACCTTTCGGGTGCTGCCGGAGGAGATGCGGCAAGCAATGGGCTGGGTCGCGGCAAACCACCCGGGGCGGAGCTTCGCCATCATCAATGACAGGGCGTGGCAGAATGACAGCACCGCCGAGTGGTTTCCGGTGCTCGCTTCGGCTCGCAGCGTCACCACTGTTCAGGGCCGCGAGTGGAACGGCGAATTCGTGCGCTGGGAGATAATGTCCCTGTCTTTGAAAAGTAGCGCCAGCTGCGCCGAATTACACTCCAACCTGAGGAATTTCGGCGCGTTCGACTTCATCTGGGCCGAGACGATGCCCCAGTGCTTCGCCTCTCCGCGCTACCGGCCGGTGTTTCGGAATGAGGCCGTGACTATTTACAAGCTGCAGGACGGCGCCGCGGCGGGACAGACAGCGAGCCGCTGAGCGAGTGCGCTCGAGCGCACGGCTCAGCTGCTTGGGTCTCGCGCGCCGGTAGAAACGACACGCCCGTGTTGCAGCTGTACCAGATACTCGCAGAGGTCCAGGCTCGATTCGCGGTGCGCGATCATAACGATCGTGGGCCGAGACGGCGCCTTGCTGAGCTGCTCGAGTATCGCCCGTTCGCCCTCGACGTCGATGGCATTGGTTGCCTCGTCCAGAACGAGAAGGCGCGGCTGGCGGAGCAACGCTCGCGCGAGAGCGATGCGCTGACGCTCCCCTCCCGACAGCAGTGCTCCGCGTTCTCCAACGACCGTCTCCAGCTGGTCTTCCATGCCCCGCACCAGGCCCTCGGCTCCTGCCCGCCGCAGCGCATCCCAAAGGTCTGCTTCCTTTGCGTCCGGCTGCGCCCAAAGGAGGTTCTGCCGGATGGTGTCGTGGAACAGGAAGGGCTCCTGCGAAACGTAACTCACCCGCTGCCGCCAAGCTCGAAGCGCATGGCCCCGCAAGGGAACTCCGCCGACGGTGACCTCACCCGTACGCGGCGGATAGAGGCCCACCAGCAGGTCGGCGAACGTGCTTTTTCCTGCGCCCGAGGGGCCGATCAGGCCAAGAAAGGAGCCTTTGCGGACCGTTAGCGTCGCATCGAACAATCCACCCGCTTTGTCGCCTGATGCGGAGCGGCCATCGTGCCAGAAGCTTACGTTCCTGAACGCGATGTCGCCGTCGAGCGCGGGTGGGCTCTCGCTCGAGCTTCCTTCGCCGCGCACTTGTGCGGCGGTGAGTTCGGCCTGCAGCTGCTTGATCTTCGAATAAGCGGGGAGGCTGTGGAAAATGTTCTGAAGCGATCCCTGCAACTGGATTGCCGGTCCATTCATTCGCGCCAGCACGAACAGGAATGCAATGAGAGTCGAGGGAGCCGATTTCAGCACCCCGACGCCTAGCAGGATCGCAGCGCCTGCTACGAAGGCTGCGCTTGCCGTCAGCCAAAGCTGAACGGCGGTTCGTTGACGAGTGAATTGGATCCTGCGCGAGGCGGCCTCTTGCAATGTGGCTTGAAAACCGCGGAGGAACCCCGCCTCCAGGTTCTGGCTCAGCGCGAGTTTCAGCCCGCCCAGGAACTGGGTTGTTGCGGTGACGAGGTGGAGATTGGCGTCAGTGAGTGCACTGCCGAGCTCGCGCGAGCGGCGCACCACAGGGCGGAGCGCCAGTGTGCCCCCGAGCAAAAGGCCGAACACGAGAAGCGCGAGAAGCGGCGAAAGCAACAGGACCAAGGAGCACTGCGCGACCAGCATGGCCGCGGACACGGCACCTTGGAGAAGCATTCCCACCGCATCGCCGCAGGCCTGAATGTCGCCGCCGAGGACATGGGTAATCCGGCCGTGGCGCAGGCGGGAGACGACATCCCAGCGGGTGTTCGTAAGCAGGCGGATCGTTTCCAGTCGGTTGGACTCGACAAAGCCGACGCGAAGCTCCGCGAGGGCCACCTCGCGAGCGAGGATCACGGCCGCGCGGATAGCCATCACAATCCCGAACAGCAGGAGGAGAAAGGCCAGCTGCCAGAAAGGCGATGAGGCGGGCGCAAGTGACAACAGGGCGAGTGTGAAACTCCCCAGCCATTCGTCTCCAGGAGTGGAACCCACGGCCACGCTGAGAATGGGGAGGAGGAGCAGAAGGCCCGCCCCCTCCAAGATCGCACCCGCGATGAGCAGCGCCACCGTTCGGGCCATTCGGCTCCCGACATAGGATGCGAAGTCGCGCACGAAGTGCGCGAGGGAGCCGAATTCGGCGCCCCCTAGCACCGTCTTCTGGAGCCCTGACATCTGAACGAATTTAGCCATAGCGGGGCCTGTGGACGCTCAGGTGCATCAACTTGATCGGAGCGGTCGTTTCCGCGCGTAAGCCCGCCAATAATCACTCGTCCCGACAAGATCATAGTGGCGCTCGATGTAGCCGGCATACAAGCGGGCAAGAAGGAAATGGCTGGCGGGATCCACCGGCGCCTTTGGCACCATGATGACATCGATGTCCGCGAACATCTGCTGAGGCGCGCGGTGTTTCTCCTGGTTGAACGTTCGTCCTGCGTGATACCAGGCGTCGAGGCCCCGTGGAGCCTGGCGCTGAGCTAGAGCGGGCAGAGGATTGGCCATGTCGAGCGTGAAGACCGTGCCTTCCAGCCGGGGATCTTCATGAAGCAGCCGGGCGCCGTCCTCCAAAGTCCACAAATATTCGGGCTGGGCCAGCACTTGCCTTAGCGCTTGCCCCCGCATCAATTGCAGCATGTGGAGATCGGCTTTACCCTCACGATAGGCTTGCCGCACCGCGCCGAAACCGGCTTCCCCGGCGGTGGGCCGGCTCACCTCCTGGGCCATGAAGCCGTCGATCTCCGCCACATATTCCCTGGGGTCGCCTCCGCGTATCGCCATCAGACTGTGAACCAAAATGCTCTGGCCGGCCAGGACGGCCGGTGGAAGAGCAAGCGTGGCGACGAGGAGGAGAGCCGTCAAAGCCACCGGATCTTTGGCGCCGCTGGCGCCTGCCCGCGCAAGGGCGACTGCCGTTACGATGCCGGCCGGCACCAGCGTCATCATACCCACCCCTTGATGATTCTGGATCAAGAGGAGCAGGCCCGCGCCAGCCATGGCAAAGGAAAGAAAGAGCGTCCGCGAGGAAACACCCTTCACGACGGCGAGCCCGATCACCATCACGAACGGGAGGATCATCGCTGCGTTGCCTACAGTCATTCTGATGACGCCAAGCAAGGAAGCTCTGAGCGTGCCAGTGACGGATCCGGCCATCCGTATGTCGGCCAAATAGGTGGCGGTGCCGCCCCAGAAGAGGTGGATCAGCGCAATCCCTGCGGCAGCGATCAGGAGCGCCAAAGCGGCCATTCCCCGAAGGGTTGGGAAGAGCAGCAACAGGGCCGTGAACCCCGCCGCGACCGCGAAGTAGCTGATCTTGAGGTAGAAGGTCAGCAACAAGACCGAAGCGGCCAGGATCGCGTCTGCCCAGGTTGCCGATCGCCCCCGCTGCTGCGGCAAGACGAGCAGAAACAGGATGGCGAGCAGCCCATAGCCCCACCTGTTATAGAACATTCCGAACGACGGGAGTGTGTCGCCAATGCTCGCAGGGCTGACCACCAGAGACAAAGCGGAGACGGCAAAAATGGCCGCGTATGCGAGCGGCAGGCGTGACACGCAGACGTAGATCAGCATCGGAAGGAACAGGGCGCAGAAGGCCGCGGTGGCGAGCGGCATCATTCCTCCCAGACTGCCACTCGCCCAAAGGCCGAAGCCGGGCAGCAGGTAAGCGAGGAGCCCCAGCGGCGTATGAAAGTCCCGGCTGGGTATCTGGCCGTCAATCACCCGCTGCGCACCATCGAAGAAGATCAGCACATCGTGAACGTACTGGAAACTGAAGGTCCTGGCCGGCAGAACGATGGGAAGCGTGAAAGCTAAAGCAAGGAGGATGCAGCCACCGGCAATTGCCTGAGCCTCGGTTCGCGGACCGAGACTGGAAAAGCGCGCATGGACGCGCTGAAGCCAAAGCGAGATCAACGCTTTTGCGGATCGCGCCTGTGCCTGCATCTCAGCGTGCGCCCGAACTCGCCTCGGGGGCCAGTTCCGGTGAAGGCGCACGCGCCGCAAGCTCCCGAGCTACTCTGCGCCCTTCCCGAATGGCGTAGTTCGTCCCGCGATCCTCGGGGTAGATCTGAGCCATTGACGTGATGAGGACGTTTTCGAGCGGCGTTTGCTCAGCCGGAATCAAGCGTGAGTAATGGGGCTCCGCGATCTGCTGCGAGAAGCGGGCGCGCCACACATGATGGTTCGTCACCCACTCGCGCTTGAATTCCGGAAACATGCGCTGGAGGTGCGGGACGGCAAAGTCCAGCACCTCGTCGTCAGCCATTTGATAAAGGGCGTCCGTTTCGGGGAGATACTTCGAAAGGAACACGATGTGGCGGCCGCCATAGGATTCCGGCGGCTCGAAATTGGTGTGCTCGATCACCCCGACGAATGGGAAGGTCGGATCGTTGACGTTGAGCCAATAGGTTTCAGACAGGCTGCGATCGAGCTCGAGCACCAGGCAGATGTTGGCCAAATATTCGATGCGACGGAGCCCCGCCACGTATTCGGGGCTGGTGTGGCCTTCGAGCAGGTCGGCGATGAGTGGGAGGGCTTGCGTAAGGATCACCGCCCGCGCCGGGATTGTAGCATCAGCGGTGCGCACGGCGGTGACGCGTCCATCTTCCACGTCCAGACCGGTGACCGGCGAATTCGCGCGCACCTCCACGCCCATCTCCTCAAGCTTGCGCTTCAGCGCCTCGGCAAGTTCCGAAAAGCCCCCTTTATAATAAGCGAGCACCTCGCGCCCGTCGGACGCGCGGCTGCCGCCGCGGAGCGCCAGTTTCTTCCAGAACCAGACGGCTCCGACCTTGTCTGCGAAGGGCCCGAATTTGCCGACGAGCAGCGGCTCCCAGACGACGCGGAAGACTTCGGGCCCTGCCAGCTTGATGAGCCAGTCGCGCGCCGTCATGTGCTCGATTGACTGCCAGTCCTTGATGCGGCGCGCCTTCAACGCCAGCAGGCCCAGCCGGATGCGGTTGGGGAAGCTCAGCGCCTTGAACTTCAACAGGTCGAGCGGCGTGGACAGCCGGAAAATGGTGTTTGCGTAATACATTCCGGTGCGGGTCGGCCGGAACACCACCTCATCGGAACGGCCAATTTCCTTTATGAGGTCCATGACATGGACATCATTGGTGAACCAGTGGTGATAGAATTTCTCGAGCGTGAATTCTCCGACCATGAAGCCGCTGGCGAGCCCGCCGACCACGGACTCCTTTTCAAGGACGACCACCTTCTGGCCCGCTGCGGCCAGCTCGTAGGCCGCGGAGAGTCCGGTAAACCCTCCGCCGACGATCACGACGGGGTCAGTGTGAAGATTGCTGGCGGGTGCATTCATGTGGAACTGCCTTCAGTCTGTGCTGGGTGCGGTATGGCCGACGATCGGCTGCCTCTTGCTCAATCCCGAGAGCGCCAGCAGCAGAAAGCCGGTCGTGGTGATCGAAAGCCAGAGGATCGCGTGGATGAGAATTGCGTAGGCAGTGGCACCCACTTGGCTCGCGCCGAAGCCGGAAAGCGTGCGTGCCGTGAAATAGTGAAAGGTGCCCACATAGCCGGGGGAACTCGGAATGATTGTGGACAAGGTCCCGACGCTGAGTGCGAGCAAGGCGGCCTCCGGCGTGGCCGCGACCCCTAGCGCCATCCCGACGGCAAAAAAAGCACCGCCCTCCGCGAGCCAGGCGAGGATGCTGAGCGCGGTCACGCGGACGATGAACATGGGCCGGGAGAGAGTTGCCACCGCATCGGAAAGCCGCAGCAGCGCTTCACCCGCTGGACGGAGCCTCGGGATACGCGCCTCGATCGAGCGCACCACCAGCCGGATCGAGTGCGGGGCCGCGATGAAGATCAGGATCGCTCCCGCCACGGCGAGCGCCGCGATCTTCAACCCGGCGAGCAGCGCCTCATCGAGCACGTCGGTCTCCAGGAAAGTAACCGTCGTGAAGAGGAAAGCCATGAGCACGAACAAATCCAGCAGCCGCTCGAGCACGAGCGTCCCGATCTGCCCAGAAGCGGGAATGCCGGTGAAGCGCTGAAAAGCGACCACACGGATGACGTCACCGGCGCGAAAGGGAAGCACATTGTTGAACGCGACACCCCCAAGGAACGGCACGGCAGCCTGGCGAAGCCGAACGGTCGAGCCGAGGCTGCGAAGCATTGTGACCCAGCGCCAGACCTTGAGCACATAGTCCAGCGCCACGAAAGCCAGCGACGCCAAGATCCATTCCGGCCGCGCAGCCGCGAGTGCGTCCATCACCTTGCTGAATGGCACCGCGCGCAGCGTCGCGTAGAGGAAGGCGACGCTGATCACCAGCCCGATCGCAAGCTTCACGCCGCGACCGAGCCAGCCGCCTTGCCGCGCGGCCTGGTTGAAAGGAGCTGGCATGGAGCTGTTCTACCGCCCCAGACGAGCAGGCGATTGAAGCGGGATGGTAGCCGCATCCGGCGACGCAGCGATCTGCTTGGCCGCCCGGGCAGTCTGTTCGAAGCCGAGTTCCTCCATCACCAGGAAAAGCGGCCTGTCCTTCGCTTCGCTATAAATCCGGCCGATATATTCTCCCATTACGCCCAGGAAGATGAATTGAAGCCCACCGATCAGCATCACGGCAATGAAGATCAGGGTCCAGCCGGGCACCCAATTGTCGGTCCAAAGCCGCTGCACGATGGCATAGATGATGCCGAGCACCGACAAGGCCGAGAAAGCGAGGCCGACACTGGTTACGATCTTGAGCGGTACGGCGGAGAATGAGACGATCCCGTCGATCGCCAACGCCAGCATCTTGCGGAGAGGATATTTGGATGTGCCGGCGAAGCGCTCGGCGCGGCTGTAGCGAACTGCGGTTTGCCTGAAGCCAACCCAACTCGTCATCGCACGAAGCAGCCGGTGTCTCTCACGCATGCGCAGGAGCGCGTCCACCGCAGCCCTGTCCATGAGCCGGAAGTCGCCCGTGTCGAGCGGGATCGGCACCTCCGAAAGGCGATTGATCAGGCGGTAGAAGGCGCGGGCGGTCCAAAGCTTGAACTTGGTCTCTCCGGATCTCTCCGTGCGCTGGCCATAGACGACGTGGAAGCCTTCGCGCCACTTCGCCATCATGTCAGCAATCACCTCCGGCGGATCCTGGAGATCTGCATCAATCAGAACAACGGCCTGACCGCGCGCATATTCCAGGCCGGCGCTCACTGCGATCTGGTGGCCGAAGTTGCGCGAAAGCCGGATTACCTTCGCTCGCGAACTGACCGCTTGTATCTCGCGAAGGAGCTCTGCCGTTCGATCCCGGCTGCCATCATCAACGTAGATGATCTCGAAATCAGGGGTGATCTTCTCCAGCGCGGCGGCGAGACGCTGGTGCGTGTGCTCGATGACCTCAGCCTCGTTGAAGCAAGGAACTATGACCGACAGCATTGGAGACGCTTGTGACACGTAGTTCTTCCTGAATACGATGGCGAAGGGCGGTTCCGAGCCTGATGCCGGCCCGCATTCATGCTGCAGCTTTCTGCAGCGGATCGCGATCCTGGCCAACGGTGCACCACATACAGTCGGCGGTGCGTATGTCCAGATGTTGTGGCTGTTTCGGATCGTCTTAGAGCGGCTGGCGCCAGTGGCGCAACTGCGCTAGCTGACCCATGAGGCCTCTCCCATGCTTCATTCGCGCGTTTGGACGGTGCATTCAAGGAAATTCAGGATCATGACTGAGGGACATGGCACGACCGTGAAGCTGATTGCGATCGAGTTCGTGTTGGTGGTGCGGATGAGCCTACGTGCCCAACGAGCCTCATCAGACGCGGCTGCTTAGAAGGCGGTCAAGTGGCTTCCCAATTTGCAGGCGGAGCGGCGCGCGCCGGCGCGTGGAGCGCGGTCGAGATCCTCGTGCGTCAAAGCGTGCAGTTCGTCGTCGCGATTGTTCTCGCGCGGCTTCTCTCCCCCGCCGATTTCGGGATCATGGCTCTCTTGTCCTTTTTCACGGGCTTCGGAACTGCCATCGTAGAGGGCGGGTTCGCAACCGCCCTTATTCAGCGGCAAGACACCACCCGCGAACAGGAGAGCGCGCTCTACTGGATGGGCATCGCCTGGAGCGCGGGGTTGGCCGTGCTCCTCATCTTGCTGGGCCCGTTGATCGCAGACTTCTACGAGCAGCCTGTGCTCGCGCCTCTTATGTGGCTGGCTGCGGCTCATGTCATGATCATCGCATTGGGGGCCGTCCCGGTGGCGCTGATGACCAAGGCCTTGCGGTTCGACCTCATGGCAAAGATCGCTCTTCTCGCGGCGATTGTGTCGGGCGCGGTTGCCATCGCCGCCGCAGCACTTGGAGCTGGCGTATGGGCGCTCGGCTATCAACTGTTGTTGTTCACCGCACTACATTCTGGCCTCACCTGGGTCTATTCACGATGGCTTCCGCTTGCACGCGTCCGCGGCACGGGCGCCGGGCGGTTGCTGGGTTTTTCCTCGCGCGTTGGCTTTTCGCATCTGGTGGACCATCTCTACGTTCAGGGCTTCGCTCTTCTGGTAGGCAAGCTACACGGCGTGACGGCGCTCGGGTTCTACAATCGGGCCCACGCTACCCAGTTTTTCGCCTCCGGGACCTTGACCAACATCCTCCGCCGCGTCGCTTTGCCTCTGTTCTCCTCTCGCGCGAGCGACCTCACGGTCCTGCGCCAAACGTTCAGGAGCACTGTCCAAGTGGCGATGCTCGTGAACCTGCCTGCCATGGCAGGTCTTGCCATCACCTCCGACCTCGTGGTTCTGATCCTTTTTGGTTCCGAGTGGCTTCCCGCCGCTCCGATCCTTTCGGTCCTGGCGCTGGCGGGCATCTTTTGGCCCATGCAGGTCATCAACTCGCAGCTGCTGTTGGCAATAAACAGGCCGGATCTTTTCTGGCGGATTGAAGTCACGAAAAAGAGCGTCGGGATTTTCTGTCTGCTGGTGGGGAGCGCTTTTGGGATAATCGGGCTGGCTTGGAGTCAGGTGATCTTCAGCATCTTCGCGCACTTCTTCAACGGCTATTTCTCGGGTAAGCATGTGGGTTACGGCGCGTTCAAGCAGATCCGCGACGTGGCAGGCCTGGCGCTGGTATGCGCAATTGTTGTTGCAGTCCTGGTGGCGGTTCGCCCGTTCCTTGATCAGCGTCCAGCGCTCCTGCTCGTGTCTCTGGCCGCCATCGGAATGCTGCTTTTTGCGGCGGGTGGGTTCATCCTGCGCGTCGCCGGCTTCAATGAAGGTCGACAGCTGGTCGCCGGCGCCCTCGCCAGACGCACATCCGGCTAATCCGCCAGATTTACGCCAGCCGCGCGCATGTGGCATGGGGCGGGCAACCCCTGTCGTCGCGGGATTCGGGAGCTGTTTTTGCGCATATTGTTCGTAACATATGATGGACCGCAGGTCAGTTATCTCGAAAGTCTGTTCGTCCCGATTTTCGCCGGTCTGCAAGCCGAGGGCGCCAAGTTCGATGTCCTTCAGTTCCGGTGGGGCGACAAGGCCGGGGAGCAGCGCATCAGAGACACCTGCTATACAGCCGGAATCGGGTATCGCGCGGTCCCGGTTTGGCGCTGGGGTGGCGGCGCTGGTCCGTTCCTTTCCGCCATCGCGGGTGGGCGACACGTCCGCAACGCGGTCCGGGCGTTCGCCAGCGAGGTCATCATGCCCCGGGGGATGATGCCGTCGATTTCAGTTCTAGCGGCCGGCGGCCGAAAGCTGCGGCCTCTCCTGTTCGATGCCGATGGCCTCCCGACCGACGAACGCGTTGATGTGGGAGGACTTCCCGCCACCGGCGCGACCTACCGGATCCTGCGCGACATTGAGGCACAAACCGTGCGCGTCTCCACTTCCGTGCTCATTCG
>JALYNE010000012.1 GCA_030773375.1 Pseudomonadota bacterium | reverse complement strand
CGATATCGATGAACTGATCACAAAGCGCCGCGTCGCCGCCATCGCCATCCAACCCGCCGCAGGCAAAGCCGCTTACGCAAAGCGTCAGACCTGATCACTTCGCTGCGGCTTCCTGACCACGCTTACCAAGCCGAAGCCTGTGCCGCCTACATCCTCAGCCAGCGGCATGAAGGCTGGGTGCAGAACCAGGAGCGGTATGATGACGGCGGCTACTCGGGCGGGAACATGGAGCGACCAGGGCTGAAGCGGCTCATGGCCGACATCTCCAGCGGCAAGGTCGATGTCATAGTAGTCTACAAGGTGGACAGGCTCACCAGGGCGCTTACTGATTTCGCTCGCATTGTCGAAGTACTGGATGCGCGTGGCGCGTCGTTCGTGTCGGTGACGCAGGCGCTCAACAGCACCACCAGCATGGGACGGCTGACCTTGAACGTGCTCCTGTCGTTCGCGCAGTTCGAGCGGGAGGTCATCCTTTCCAACCCGATCTACATCGGCAAGGTCGCGCACAAGGGCGAGGAGCATGAGGGCGAGCACCCCGCTATCATCGACCCTGAACTATGGGCAAGCGTCCAGCAGCGGATGGCCGACAACCGGGTGAGCCGTGGCCGTACCCGCAACAGCGACACAGCGAGCCTGCTCGCAGGCATACTGCGCGATGGACACGGGCGCCGCATGACGCCGAGCCATGCTGTCAAATCGGGCAAACGGTATCGCTACTACATCACCCATGCTGGCGAGATCAGGACCGGTGACCCGCAGGCGTGGCGTATGCCTGCTGCCGATGCCGAAGCTGCTGTCACCGGTCGTCTGGTGCGGTACTTTGGCGACCAGCGTGAGATTGCTTCGCTCGCAGAGCCTGCGAGCCCCGCTGCCTCGATCGGCAACAACATCCGCTCGACGGGCGTAAGCCGCGACAACAACATCCGATCCACGCAGACTAGCCGAGCCAATGCGGGGATGCGGGATGCGACCACGCGAGGGAGCTACAGCTATCAGAATGGCGGTCGGCGAGGTGGTGCGAGGTCCAATCGGCCGCAGGCTCGCGATGCTGGTGGCAACATCGTCGAGTGGAACGGCAGCGCCTGGGTTCCGGTACGCTGATGTGGGGTGGGCAACGCTCGGGCTCGATCCCGCCTCCTCCCGCGGGCTTCTCCTTGGTTCAGGAGCCGGAGGAGGAAGATCGCGATCCGTGGGAAGTTCTTCAGGCGGAAGGCTTCACCGCGACCAACGGGTTCCGGACGGCTGGGGATGTGGAGCGCATACGGGCACAGGGCTACACGCCCGCCACCAACGGCGCTCACAACCGGGGCGACGGTGTAGACCTCGACCATCCAAAGCTTTCTCGAGCGCAGCAGACGCAACGGCTCAACGAATTGTTCGGCGGCTGGGAAGGTGCCCGCGTTATTGACGAGGGTCACCATAGGCATCTGCAGTTGCCGGGCTGGGGCGCGGCTCCTGGCACGCCTGGAACGAAGAACTTTGGCCTGCCTCCCCTCCCTCCGGGTTATGAGATTGTTGAGCGGGGCTCTCTGACTGGCGGCAACTATCAAGCAGAGGTTGCCGATCGCATTGCCACGGTAAAGCAGAACCGCTTCCCGCCTGAGGAAGAGGCTCGGCTGATCCGCAACATCCAGAACGAGCAGGCTCCGCTGGTCGATAGCCCGACCGCTGGCATCGCCTTCCGTGATGAGATGCCCGAGACGGTGGCGTCAAAGCTGAAGCCGGAACAACTTGCCCTCTGGCAGCGTGTCGCAACCGATCCGAAGTCGACGCCGGAACAGCTCAGCTCGCTGATGAAGGGCTTCGGCTTCGACCTCGCCAACGCTGAAGACATCGTGACGGCTCGGAACAAGGGCCTCGGGGTCAATAAGGATGTGACCTACAAGCTCCGGGAGATTCCACGGAACCCTGACGGCGCAACCGGGGCCGCCGCTCGCGGTTTCGGCGATCCCTTCAACATGCTCGATGAAATGGGCGCGGTCGTGGATACGATCGGGCTCACTGGCGGGCGCGAAAACGTGTGGAACAGCAACCGCTCCTTTGGTGACATCCTATACGGGAACATCGACCAGAACCGCTCCATCCTCCAGGCAGACGAGCGGGACCATTTCGGGGCTCGGTTCGGTGGGCAGCTTGCCTCGGGAGTCCTGCTCCCGATTGGCGGCGGCGCTCGTGGCGCTGCTCAGCTTGCCAAGGTCGGTCTCGCTGAAGGCGCTTTGGCTGGCTTTGGCGCTGGTGAGGGCAATCCCCTCGAACGGCTTCCCAATACGGCGGCAGGCGCTGGTTTGGGCTTTACTGGTGGTTATGCGCTGGGTCGCATCATTGAAGACTTAGCTCCGGCTGCCCGGGGTATGTTCGGCCGGCGTAGGCCAGTGGCGCAAATAGGCTTTGAGGCGGCTCCTGTCGTCAATAGCGGGGTGCAGGGTGCCGGTCCTACTCCTGCAGCGCGGACGCAGCCTCAGGGCGGGGCTATTGGCGGTCGGGAACAGGTGGTTGCCGGATGGGCTCCAGACGAAAGCGGGGCCATGCGTCCCGTCTACGGGGCTCCTGCCGCCAATACTGGGCCACTCAGTCCTGATCCTCGCCTTCGTCGCTCCGGGGACATTGCTGGCGTTTGGAACCCGATCATGGGCGGCTCGCGGTATCCGCCTTCCAACCCGCGCGCTAATGGCAGCCGATGAGTTCTTTAAAGCGGTGAATCGCCAAGCTGCCACGAATGCCATGGCATACCGCAAGGCGATGAAACGGGCCGGCCGAGCAGAGGACAAGCTGCAGCGCTATGCGGATTTGCGCGCCAATCCAGATGAGGAAATTCGCGCCTATGCCGATCAGCAGGCAACCTATCTGACGTTCCAATCACCGCTGGGTAAGGCGGGGCGTGGCATTCAGTCGGCGGTAAATGAGTTTCCCATTGCTAAGCTCATTGTGCCCTTCGTCCGCACGCCAATAAACCTACTCAAATTTGCGGGTGAGCGCTCGCTTTTCGCTCCGCTGCTGAAGGAGTTTA
Source organism: Pseudomonadota bacterium (assembly GCA_030773375.1). Classification (GTDB taxonomy): domain Bacteria; phylum Pseudomonadota; class Alphaproteobacteria; order Sphingomonadales; family Sphingomonadaceae; genus Allosphingosinicella. Next base: position 18,413 of record JALYNE010000012.1, on the reverse strand, counting down.
GGGACGCCTATCGCGCGGGGGGCAATGCCAGGAACGAGGCTGTCGCCAAGATGACAATGGGTTCCGGCTTGTCTGCCTTGGCCGTCTCTGCCGCTCTTGATGGCAAAATCTCGGGTGGTGGCCCTTCCGATCCCCGCGAGCGAGCCGCGCTGATGAATAGCGGCTGGCAGCCCTATTCGGTGCGCGTGGGGGATCAGTGGATCGCTTATCAACGGTTCGAACCTATCGGCCTCTTGATCGGTGCGGCTGCGGACTTCGCAGAGGTCGGCACGAATGCCGCAGCCAAGGAAGCTGACGAGCTGGCGCTGGGGATTGCAACGGCCGTCGCCAAGAACATCACGAGCAAGACGTGGCTTTCAGGTCTGTCTGACTTCTTCGAGGTACTGACCGATCCGGAGCGCTACGGTGCAAATTACATCGAGCGGATGGCTGGCAGTATGGCAGTGCCTGCCGTTGTCGCGCATGCAGCAGGCTCAACGGATCCGCACTTACGCGAAGTGAACAGCGCTCTTGATGCCATCAAAAACCGGGTGCCTGGCCTGTCGCACGATCTGACGGCGCGGCGGAACGTGTGGGGCGAAGAGGTTAAGCGGGGCTCGGGCGCTGGGCAGGGCGCCGCCGGCTCGGCCTACAACTTCGTCTCTCCGGTCTATACCGCGAAGGTGGACAGGTCGCCGCTCATGCAAGAGGTCGCTCGCCTTCGTGCTCCGCTGCCAATGCCTCAGCGATCGATCACAGCGGGCGGCGTCAAGCGCAAGCTCACTCCGGAGCAATACAGCTACTATGTGCAGCTCGCGGGCAAGCCTGCGCGTAGCTTCTTGGACGGCTTCATTCAAACGCAGGAATGGCGCTCGATGCCCGATGAGGATCGCAAGGAATATCTGAAAGAGACCCTGGAGGAGTTCCGGGGGGAAGCGCGGGACCAGCTCAAGCAGATGTTTCCGGAGCTCAACACTGTGCCGGGTGCGCCACCTCCGCCCCGTGGTTTCGTGGTGCGGTAGCCGCCTCGCCGCTTTCCGGGTAAAGTGGTTCCGGAGGTGTGCAATGGACAAGGCTCGGGATCTGCTGTCGATCTGGACGCGCGGCTTCTTCCTGCTGGTGTTGCTGGTCATTAGCCTAGCGGCTGGCGCGGTCGCCGCTGCGGTGCCAATCGTCGTCCTCGGGGCCTTGTTGGGGTGGGATCAGGATAGGGAGATATTGTGGCTTCTGCTGCTGTCTCCTCTCTGGGCACCGCTCTGGGCCGGTTTCGTAGCACGAGACGCATATCGGTTCTTTCCGCCGGATCGAGGAGCGTCAATGCGCGAATGGCGGGCGGCTAGGGTCAAGTAGTTCGGACATGACGGAAGAAGGGCCGCCAATCCCTGAGGATCAGCGGCGCTCCTGATTTTCTCGAGCCGGCGGCAAGCCTATCCTGCGCCGATCAAGCTCCTTCCGATCATAGTCACCGCGAACACAAGGGCGAAGGTCACAAGCCGCACGATCAGCGCTCCACGTCGGGACAGCTCGGGTTCGTCCTCGATCATGGGCGCGCCTCCATCACAAACGAGCCGTTTTCCAGTCGTGCACCCTCTTGTAGCACCAAGCAGCGAACGGAACGGGCGAAGCGGGGATCCTTCAGTCTCCGGTACAGTCTCCGCTCCACAGTGAAGCTCTTGCGGGCTTCCTTCGCGTTTACGTCCGGAAGCGCCCAACGAAGGCCTCCGCCAGTCTGAAGCCGTCCATGTGGATCGAGCATGAGCCTGCCGCCGACCTCAAGGAAGGCGCGGGCGATGGGAAGGGCTTGCGCCCCTCCCTGCTTTTGTGCGCTCGCCATGTTCACGCCTCCAGCCCGGTAAGGCGCTGGATGTCGGCGCGGATGATGTCGAACAGCTCGCCATCCTCATCTTGGTAGTCGATGAACCGGAGGCCGTTTTCGCCTTTGCAAACTTCGTGCTTGAGACGAACCGCCGCCATATCCGGTGCTGGGGTGCGAAGGAGGGCCAGTCCTGCCTCAATCAGCGGGTCGTAGATCGTTGCCATGTGGCGGTTCAACTCAGCCTCTCGCCGACCGTCATCATCGTGATACGTTTGCGTCCAGTGCTCTCTCTCAGGTTCGCGCACGGTGCGGATGAGGCGGAAGCTGGTTTCGGCGGCAACAGTGGCTTCGTGGAGCGGCCCCCATTGGTCGTCCGCCTCGAAGAGGATGTTAAGGGCGTCGAAGCGGTCAAGGCGCTGCTGCCATTCCGCTGTGATGCTGCTAGAGTCGGCCGTCATTCCGGTTCTCCATCGGTCCCGGGGTGATGGGCTCGGGCGGGGTGCAATCCCGCTCGGGCCGTTCCGCGCCTATCGCGGTAGGGCGGCGCGCTCTGACCACGCCGCCGAAGCGCGCTAGTTGCGGAGGGCCAGCATCGCCTCGTCAGCGGCTACCGAAGCCCGATAGGCGGCGTAGCGGGGGCCTTCTGCCCGGAGCCAAACGGGGCCGATGATCCGCTTCTTTCGTGCGATGTGGCTCGCGGTCATGGGTGCCCGGTTCCTCGGGACCGGAAAGCTCGCCACTAGGTTCACAAAGGCGAGCATCCGCTGGAAGGCCGGTTCGCGCTCGGAATTGTAGCGCTCGGCCTCGGCGGGATCGGTGTGGGACAGCACGAGCCAGCGCGCTTCCACATACTGCCGGTAGGCGACGGCCTCCTCCGCTTGGCAGCAAAGGGTGGTCCATGCTCTCGCATACTGGCTCGGCTTCATGCTTTCATCTGGAAGCGGAGCAGCAAGCTCCATCCGCCGTTCACGACGGCGGAACGGGATCACGTTGCAGGAGCTGGTGGGGAGCGCCGAAGCGCTCCCGTTGGTGTTGAGTTTGGTTGCCATCGCTCACGCCTCCCGTGCCAAGAGGCGGCGAGCGTCGGCTATCGTTTGCCTGACAGCTCTCTCGGCCCAAGGTGCCGTGCTGCCGTCGCGTTCCACCTCCAGCAGCTTTTCCAATTTGAAGAGCAGCGCCGGGGCGTCTGGTGCGGGTATTTCCATCAGTGCCCATTCTGCCTCGTAGGCGCGCTGTCCAAGTGCTTCCCACTTCTCCTCTGCATCATCCATGCCGAAGCGAGCGCGAACGGCTTCGACCTTTGCGTCTCGCTCGTCAGCCGCTGCGGCGACTTCCTGGCAGAGTTGATAGTGCTCTTGCAGGCTTGAAAGTGGATCGAGCTTCATGGTGCCGGCAGTGATCTTCTCGACCCATGACCGCGCGTGCTGAACGAACATGCGGTCAGCGGTGCTTACCGGAGTCGCTTGGCCGGTGTAGGGATCGGGACGAAGCACGTTGTGAGGGATTGCCTCCTCTGCCGCCTTGCAACGGGCGTAGAGGCGGTCAAAGACGGCATTGAAGGCTTGGTCCTCCGCTGATGCTGCTTTGTAGGCGGCGAATGCTCGATCCCACGCTGAGCGCTCTGCGGGAATGGTCGCGGCGGCTGCCACTGGAAGGGCGGCGACTGCGCTGGTGCCTGCTATGGTAGCCAGTGCGGCGCGGCGGCTGATGCTGTTCTGCATGGTGTCAGCCCTCCACGCTTGCGGCGACGAGCGCCGCCATGATGCCGAAGAAGGCGAGTTGCAGGCTGTAGGGTACGAGCGCTGCAAACCGCGGCAGCTTCGTGCTAAGTCGATTGGTAGCCATAACCGTTTCACTCCGGTTTGTGGTCAGGCTCGGCCTTGGCGTTGCTGCGCCTTGGTCGGGCCGTCCTGCGGGTTGCAGGCTGGAAGGGCGGACATTGCCCGCCCCTCGGGTCCGCATCCTTTAGGCGGCGAGCGTTTGCACCGTGGTCACTTGGTGGCGCTTGTCGATGCCGTTCGGCAGCTTCGCCATGATCTCGGCAATCTCGCGGGCACGATCGAAGTCCAGTTCCCGATATTTCGGGTCCGCCTTCTGCATCGCGTCGAAGGCTGCGAAGCTGGCGTAGATGCGGGCGCAGCGGCTGGGATCGGAAACGTAGTCGCCGAGCTCCTGACGGCGGGCCACATGGGCGCGGCCCTCAGGCAGGAAGAAGTCAGTCCATTGGCGGTGAGTTTCAGTGGTGCTAATCACGGTGGTAGCCATGCCGAAGGTTCCTTTCGGTTCTGGTCAGGTCCGGGGTTGCGGTTGCCGCCGCGCCTCGGACCGTTAGCCGATCAGCTAACGAAAAGCGTTATGCCATAGCTTCGACAGGGGTGCAACGCTTTTTTACACGTTGAACGAAAATGGTTAGGCTGCTATAGGTGTGGGCTATGTTAACTCCTGCCACCTGTCGGGCCGCGCGCGGTCTGGTCGATCTGTCGCAATCGGAGCTAGCCGCTAGGGCTGGCGTCGGGCATTCCACTGTTCGCAACTTCGAGGCCGGCCGCTCCGTGCCGGTGCCGAATAATCTCGCCGCTATTCAGCGCGAGCTACAGGCGGCGGGAGCTGTGTTCATTGCTGCCGACGATTCGGGCGGCGCTGGCGTTCGGCTGCGGGAGCGGGCCGATGGTTGATTGGACCAACCCTTCTGCTTTCATGGATAGCAATCCTGCGGAGCTAGCGGGGCTCAGGGGCCGCATCGCTCGGCCTAATCCGAAATTCGACGGGACCGTTCGGTTTGGTTCAGAGACAGGACCAGCCCTAAAGGCGCGAATGATTCGCCCGCATAAATTTGCCCTAGCCTATCACCGTGAGGACGGAAGCTTAGAACCGGGCCTAGCCATCGAGGATCCGCTTACGGGGCGTTATGGCTACTTCGGCGGTATTCTCATGGATGAGGAGGGCGGCTTCCACTTAAGCCTCCGTAGGTGGCCGGTTGAGGGTCGCCGCCGCTCCGAGATGATGCCGCTCGCTACCGCTGGCGATCTTCTGGACCGGCTCCGGGTCCGTTTTGAATTTCCCTATGCGACAGAGACGAGCGCATGACAGGCGGTGAGTGTTCCCCAGGGGAACAGTCAGGCGAGCCGGAACCTGACCTGGGCGGCCTCGGCGGCTACCTTGAAGCCTGCCGGTCTGGTGCTGAGAAATATTCTATCGCTGGCGCTGCTCGGGCAATGGGCGTCTCTCGTGCTTACGTTTACCGGATGATGTCGCTTTCTGCTGTCTCGGAAGAAGTCTTTGAGGAAGTGCTGGACGGACTGCCTTCGGCTCGCAGCCTCACTGCTGTTGCCGATGCCATTAAGCGTCGTGCCGGGAATGCCCGTGAATATGAGGAGCGCTGTCCGCATTGTGGCGAAGTCTTACGGGTGAGGCATCGCTGACATGGCTCAAAGGTGCCTCCATGAGGGAGGTGGCTTAGGGTGTGGCCATCATGGCCATACCTTCAGCGCGCGGGGTGTTGCCATCATGGCAATACCTTCGGTCAAAGCGGAAAAGGTATGTGCATGACATCGGCACAAAATTGTGCGCAACTCGCGCTAGGGGCGAGCATGATGCTCGTGCCTAGAGTGAGCAAGTCGGAAGAGTCCGCGTGTATAGGTATCTATACGCGTGACGCCACCGGGCCTCAGGTGTGGGTGTGATGCCCATACCTCGGCAGCAAGGTGCCAGCGTCATGCTGGTGGCTTTGTGCCTGGGTGCTTGTGGCCTAGTCGACGACAACGCCCCTTTTGGCGGTTCTGAGGCCGAAAAGCCTAGCGTTTCTGCCGCTTTGGCTTGGTCGACGAAAACGGCCGGCACTCGGTTCTCCTGCACTCCGATCAAGGTCTATGACGGCGACGGTCCGATCTGGTGTGCAGAAGGGCCTCGGGTTCGCCTCGCCGGGATAGCGGCTCGAGAAATGAATGGGACTTGTCGGCCGGGTCATCCCTGCCCGGCTGTGTCGGCCGAAGCGTCACGGGATCATCTGGCACGGCTGCTGAGCGGGGGTGTGCGCAAATCTGAGCATACCTCGACCGGCCATATCGCTGTCACTGGCCCGAAGCTGTCCTGCATCTCCAACGGCTCGGCGGGCGGCAAGCGGGTAGCAGCCTGGTGCGTGTCTCCTACGGTTGGGGATTTGAGCTGCAGGATGGTGCGGGATGGCTATGCGCTGAAGTGGCCGCGTTACTGGCGCGATCATCGTTGCTGACGCTCGATTTAAGCGGACTGCGGCTAGGGCCGGCGTGCTGGAGCCGCCGCGCAGCCCATGAGACCGGCCCCTTGCAGGAGCGTGGCTGCGTTTGGTCCGTGCGTATCGCCTTGGCGCTTCCCGAAGCGCTCGTCCTCTTGATAGCGGTACACCGGCATGGGGAGGTCCCGCGGCATCTCTGGTAGTCCTCGGGTATCCCGTGTCTTGTCGCTCTTAGACATGGTCGGTCTCCAGATTAAGTTCCCTCGGATAGAAGTGCTTTCGCTTTATCCACCTGAATCCTTCATGAGGCGTTACGGTTGCAATGTCGGTGTCGCCGCCGACCGTATCCGCACCATTCAGAAAGTGCACGTAGTGCTTTGTGACGCTGACCAAGAAGTCGGCCAGCGCGATTGCGTCGCCTGTGGGCATTGGGTCGCTCGCTAAAGGCGTTCCGACAGCCTCTCGGACGAAGTTCATGATCGGAAGCAGGCGCTCGGGTTCCAGTCCTGCGCAAAGAAGGGCGTCGGGAAGGTGCTGACTATAGCCAAGGATCAGCCGGTTCAAGGCTTCTGGTTGCCCTGCCCATAGGACGTAAGCCGATTCCAGCCCGGCAAACTGCTGCACTGGGCCGACGCACTCTCCATTGGCAATGAGGATCTTCCAAACCTCGGCTAGGTCTGAGCCGGCACTGTATCCGCCAACATAAAACTCCAGGCTGTGTGGAACCGCGGGCTTCTCGGCGAGAGCTTCATATCTGCCGAAGAGGAACGCCTTGGTCCGCTCCGCAATGTCGGCGATGGTGTAGCCGTGTCGGTCCAGTCCCCCTTCAGCTACGGTGCGGCTTAGTTCTGATCGCAGGTTCTTCGCCAGTGCGGAAATTGAAGAACGGCCGATGTTTCCCATGCCGCAGAACATGGCGCAAACCGGAAGGCCTTTAACCAGATTGAACACCTTATTCCCGTGCGAATAGACGTTCACCGTCTCTCCGCCCTGCACGAGTGACAAGGCGCTGTCGGAAGCGAAAACGAGGCAGTCGTGCACTTTAACTGCGACGCAAATCGTCATTCGCTTCCCCTTTTGCCAGGGTGAATCACGCCAGATTCATTGAGTCAACAACGCTTTGGGAAGTAGCACCGTTTTGGAGCAGTCCTTCCGTTGAAGCTGCCGCCTATGAGCACTTGGAGCTCATCCGTCGCAGGCGCATCCCTTGCCCTTGTGACAAGTCTTGTTGGCAGCAATGCAGCTGTCTCCGCAGGCTTTGCCCTTGCGGCAGATCTTGCAGCAGGAATAGCCGGTTTCGGCGGCGTAAGCGGCGGAGCCGCATGGGTTGAGCGCGGCTGGCCCGATCACAAGCGAAGCCGCGGCAAGGATGATGCTCGCGAGTCTCATAGCGTTCCCCCTTCACTGGGAAGCTGCGCCCCTTGACTGCAGGAGTCCAGGCGATCGGTCCAATGTGGCTCTAACTGTCGAGCAGGCGGGCTGCTTTCCTTTCCCGGCCCAATGGGCGATCATCGAGGCTCAACAAGCGAGTCGGGAGGCGGTCAATGCACGCAATCAAACAGGTGGCAGTCGCCGGAGTGCTCCTCCTTGCTTGCTCTGCAACAGCTTCCACAGCTCAGGCATGGAAAAATTGTGTACCCGGTTCAATCGGTCCGGGGGGCTGTGACTCCATCGGTCCAGGCGGAGGTCGCTCGATTGGTCCCGGCGGCGGATTGTCCATCGGTCCGGGTGGCGGGCGGTCGATCGGTCCCAGCGGCGGGCAGTCCATTGGCCCTGGCGGAGGTCAGTCAATCGGCCCTGGCGGTGGAAAGTCGCTCATGCGTGACCGCTCAAGGGGGCTCAATCCGGATACTCTTCGCCCCTACCCGGAAGCACAACGATTTGGACTGCCGCGGCCAAACACCTTTCGCAGCAGCGATGAGGAGGCGCCCAAGGATAGCGATCCCTATGGCATCGGTTACGAAGCTGAGGATGAAGACCCGGAAACCGAATAGGCGCGACCTAACGTCCCTATCATCCCTGAACGCTGCTGTTCCAGTGGCCGTCCGTCTGTGTCTGTCACTGCGGATTTCCGCAGTGAGGGCTTCTGACCCTTTTGAGGGTTCACCTTCAGCGCGTTTTGCGGCCAATCGAAATCGGCTCGATCTAGCAGTGGTGCTTGTCCGGCGCTTATCCGGGCTCAAGCGCCGATCCGCCGGGCCTCCTGAACATCCTGCTAAGTGATTGATTTTAGGTGGTGCCGCTTAGGTGACTCGAACACCTGACCCCATCATTACGAATGATGTGCTCTACCAGCTGAGCTAAAGCGGCTTTCCCGGAAGAAGCGGCGCTTTATCAGCGCGTTTGAGCGATGACAAGCCGCTGCCGGGAAAGCGGGCCGAGGCTTAATCGTTTCTCAACCATGTCCGGGCAGTGTCGCGCATGATCTTGGCGCAGCTGCGAGGACAGCGAGAATGGACACCTATCGGACGATCGACGAAAGCGCCGACGCCCATGTCGGGGCTGAGGACGAGCCGGCGATCGAAGCGCCGCCCGAAATCGGCAGCGACGAGCGCCGGATGCACGTCCGCGCGTATAATTATTGGGTGTCGCTCCTCCGCGGCCGGCCTTATCCATCGATCCGGGACGTCGACCCGTACAGTATCGAGGATTTCGGGCCGCACAGCGTGCTGCTCGACTTCACGGAGAGCACGGACGATCCTGTGATCGCGTTTCTCGGCGAAGGCATTCGTACCGAGTGCAGGCTCGATGGCGAACTCGGCCGCGTCAGCACCGTCCCGAGCCGGTCGCTCCTCTCGCGCCTCACCGACCACTACATGCAGATCATCGCCAACTGCGCACCGATCGGCTTTGAAGCCGAGTTTCTCGGCAATAGCGGCGAGAACACCATGTATCGCGGCATATTGATGCCGCTCTCCTCCGACGGCCAGCGCATCGACTTCATCTACGGTGTGATCAACTGGAAGGTTTCGGCCGACTCCGACACAACCACCCAGCTCGTTGGCGAAGTGACGCGCGCGGTCGCCTCGGCGCCGAGGCCGCAGGCGAGCCCCGTCTGGGCGGACGGACCGCATGCCGAAGCGGTTGCCGAAGAGCCCTTCGCGCTACCCCCCGTCCACGCCGACGAAACGCTCGCGTTCGGAGCTGGCGACGGAGCGGACGATGAAGATCAAGCTCTGCTGGAGCTGACGCTCGGCGCGGACGCAGGCCTTGCCGATCGCCTTTGTGCCGCTCGGGAAACAGCCGAAGCGGTCAAGAGCGCCGACCTGCGCAGCCGCACCGCCCTCTACCGGGCGCTCGGCCAAGCCTATGACTTCGCGCTGGCGGCCGAACACGCGCCTGAGGATTATGCCGAGCTTCTCGATGAAGCTGGTTTGAAGGCGCAGGCGCGCGCGCCGATGACGCCCGTCGTGAAGCTCATCTTCGGCGTCGACTACGACAAGACCCGCCTCACCGAGTTCGCCGCGGCGCTCTCCTACGGCCGGCGGCGGAACCTGCCGGCCGGTGGCCTGCACCAGTATCTTCAGCGCTTCAGCGGCGGCCTTAAGGGCGTTGTCGAGGCCGAGCGCCGTGAGCGCCGGCCGGCGCCGAAGCCGGATACGGCCGAGGCAGCGCGCGCCTCACTCCGCGAGGCGGAGGCGATCGCCTACCTCGATCTCCCGAGCGAAGGTGACGAGTTCGTGCTGCTGATCGCCCGCCGCGAGGCTCACGGACAACTAGCCGTGCTGAGAACGGTCCCGGCCGACAGCGGTCTCATCGACCGCGCGATCCGGAAGAGCGTCCACTAGCACCCGCGCCTGGAGTGCTTGTCAGTCAGGGGGAATCACCTGACGGCTCGGAAAGCACGGCGAACACAGGAAACAGGACTCGTCCCCGGTTCGATCGAACCGGGAACGAGTCCAGGCAACCAGCCTTGCCCCTGCCGGGCGGGCGGCGCATATAGCGCCCGGAGAAAGCTGGCCGTTTTGTTCACGGCTGCGCTGGGAGCTCGAAAAGTATGAACGCCGACAATGTCGCTGGATCCCGTGGCCTATCCCGGCGAGAAGGCGCCAGCGACAGGGTTGCAGCCAGCACCGCTGACCTGCCTTACCTCCAAATGCTCGAACATCTGCTGGTCGAAGGGGCGCTTCCTGGCGAGATTGTCGACTTCGGCGATCAAGAGCGACGCGAGGCTGCACGGTTCGTGGCCGACTGCGCCCGCCGCCGGCCGGCCGGAATTGCCCTCGTTCGGCTGGAGTCGGTCGGCGGCCAAGTCGGACAGCGGCGGATGCGAATCTGCATCGTTAACGACGACATGCCATTCCTGGTCGACTCGATCGCCATGGCGGTCGCGAGCCGCGGCCTTATCATCCACCGCCTGCTCCACCCGGTGGTTTGTGTCGAGCGCGACGAGGATTGCTGCCTGCAAGCGGTGTTTCCCCACTGCGAAGGCGCCCATAAACGCGAATCGATCATGTACCTCGAAGTGGACCGAGCCGACGCGCGTGACCGCCGGGATCTACTCGCCGAGCTTCACCGCGTGCTTGCCGATGTACGTGCATCCGTGTGCGACTGGAAGGCGATGCAGGCCCGGATGCGCGAGGACGCGGCCCTGGTCCAGGACACCGAAGGGGCGGCCTTGCTGAACTGGTTCGCCGACGGCGCCATGACGCTGCTTGGCTATCAGGTGGAACGCCCGGGCGAGCCGCCGTCGCATGGCTTGGGCGTGTTCAAGCTCCCAGGGGAACCAACCGACGATGGCGGATGCCTCGGCGCGCTCAACTACTTAAAAAATGGCGGCGCGGAGCCGCTCATCGCCAAGGCCGATCGGAAATCCACCGTGCATCGGCGCGTGCCGCTCGACCTCGTTGTAGTCCCCGTGCGCGAGGGCGGCGACATGACCGGGATCGGCGTCCATGCCGGGCTGTGGACGAGCCAGGCGCTCAGCGTACCCGCCGAGGAGGTTCCGGTGCTCAGGCGCCGGCTCGCCGAACTCGACCGGGAGTTCGGCTTCGATCCGAACGGCCATAGCGGCAAGGCGCTGCGCCACGCCATGTCATCGCTGCCGCGCGACCTTCTTGTCAGCCTCGCTCCCGAGGCGGTGAAGGAGCTGGTCATGACGGCGATGTCGCTCGCCGACCGGCCGCGGCCGACTTTGCTCCTGACGCGCAGCATCTTGAAGGGGCATGTCTTCGCCTTCGTTTGGCTGCCCCGCGACGAGCTCACCACCCGGCGCCGGGTCGAGATCGGCATGATGATCGAGCAAGCTTGCCGCGGCCGCCCGTCCAACTGGTCGGTGGAGCTCGGGGACGGCGATCTCGCGCTTGTCCGCTATACCTTCTACGTCGACGCTGCGGCGCCGCTTCCGGATGTCGAGGCCCTCGACAGGCGGCTCGACGCAATGGTGCGGGGATGGGAACCCAGCGTCGAAGAAGCGCTCGGCACTCGCGTCGGGGGCGCTCGCGCCACCCGTCTCGCCCTCACCTACCTCGAAGATTTCCCGGAAGCGTATCGCACTCGGACCGCTCCCGAAGATGCGGCCGAGGATGTGCTCCGCATAGCTGAGCTGGGTGGTTCAGGCGCCCGCGATGCGCGCCTCTACCGAAAGCCCGGCGACGCGCGCAATGCGCTGAGGGTGAAGACCTACCGCCTCGCCGAAGTCATTCCGCTCTCGGAAGCGGTTCCCGTGTTCGAGAATTTCGGATTCTGCGTGCTCGAGGAGCTCCCCACCGCGCTCGACGGCGGCGCGCTCGGCTACATTCATGATTTCACGCTCGAAATGCCCGGCGACGGCGATGGCGAGGAAGTTCTGAAGAGGGGCCGCCTCGTCGAGCGCGCGATCGCGGCCGTTCTTGAAGGTCGAGCTGAAAACGATCCGTTCAATCAGCTGCTGGTGGCGGTCGGGCTGCAGCCTCGCGACGTGGTGCTCTTCCGCGCCTGGTTCCGCTACTTGCGCCAGACGGGCCTCTCCTACAGCATGATCACGGTGGTGGACGCGCTGCGCAAGGCACCCGCCGTCGCCCGAGGACTCATCGCCTTGTTCGACGCGCGGCACGATCCTGCCCTCGATGGCGATCGCGAGGCGGCGGTCAAAGCGGCGGAAGCTGAAATCAACCGTGGTCTCGCTCAGGTCGCCGCGATCGACGAGGATCGTATCCTGCGCCTGATCCGCGGGGTGATCGCGGCCACGCTCAGGACGAACGCATATGCGTCAAGCGGGGCCGAGGCGCTCGCCTTCAAGCTCGCCAGCGCGCTTGTTCCGGGACTTCCGGCGCCGGTGCCCTGGCGTGAGATATGGGTCTACAGCCCGCGCATCGAAGGCATTCACCTGCGCGGCGGGCCCGTCGCGCGCGGCGGATTGCGCTGGTCCGACCGGCGCGACGACTTCCGAACGGAAGTCCTCGGCCTGATGAAGGCGCAAGTCGTCAAGAACGCGGTGATCGTACCGACCGGGGCCAAGGGCGGCTTCTACCCCAAGCAGCTGCCACCGATCAGCGATCGAGATCAGTGGATGCGCGAAGGCACCGAATCCTACCGCATCTTCATCAGGTCGCTTCTCTCGGTCACCGACAACATCGTCGAGGGAAGGGTGGTTCATCCCGAAGGCGTGACCATTTGCGATGGCCAGGACCCGTATTTCGTCGTCGCCGCCGACAAGGGCACGGCCACATTCTCCGACGTTGCCAATGAAATTGCGGTGAGCAGCGGCTTCTGGCTGGGCGATGCCTTCGCGAGCGGGGGCAGTTACGGCTACGACCACAAAGCGATGGGCATCACTGCCCGCGGCGCCTGGATATGCGTCCAGCGTCACTTCGCCGAAATGGGCATCGATGTCCAAGCGCAGCCGATCAGCGTTATCGGCGTCGGCGACATGTCGGGCGACGTCTTCGGCAACGGCATGCTCCTTTCCAAGGCGATCAAGCTCGTCGCTGCATTCGACCACCGGCACATATTCTTGGATCCCGATCCCGATCCGGCGCGGAGCTGGGAGGAGCGGAGCCGGCTATTCGCTTTGTCTCGTTCCAGCTGGGAGGATTACGACAAGACACTGATATCCGCGGGTGGCGGCGTCTTCCCGCGCACGCAAAAGGCGATTGCGCTGAGCGCCGAAATCCGTGCCTTGCTCGAAATCGAGGCCGAGGAGATCGATCCAACCGGCCTCATCAATGCGATCCTCAAGGCGCCGGCCGACCTCATCTGGTTCGGCGGCATCGGCACCTACATCAAGTCGAAGAGCGAGAACAATGCGGAGGTCGGCGACCCCGGCAACGATGCCATCCGCGTCAATGCGGCCGAACTTCGAGTCAAGGCCATCGGCGAGGGCGCCAATCTAGCCACGACGCAGGCCGCCCGCATCGAGTTTGCGCAGGCGGGCGGCCGCATCAACACCGATTTCATCGACAATTCGGCGGGCGTCGATTGCTCGGACAATGAGGTCAACATCAAGATCCCGTTGAACCGGGAGATGGCGGAGGGGCGGCTCTCGTTCGACGAACGCAACCGCCTGCTCGTCGAGATGACGGAGGATGTTTCATCCATCGTGCTGGAGGACAACCGCCTCCAGACGCTGGCGCTTTCGATCGCAGAGCGCGGCGGCGCGGCAGCCTTGCCGCAGCTCGTCCGCGTGATCGAAATCCTCGAGGATAGCGGCCGGCTCAATCGGGCGGTCGAGGGGCTCGCCTCGAACGAGGAGCTGCTCCGGCGCGCGCACGACAATCAGGGGCTGACTCGTCCCGAGCTCGCGGTGTTGCTCTCGATGTCGAAGCTCGCCCTTCAAGCTGCTCTCGAAGCGGGCAAGATCACCGAGGATCGGACACTCGATCCCGTGCTCTGCGGCGCTTTTCCGGTGCAGATGCAGCAGCGTCAGGGCGACGCCATCCTGCAGCACCGTCTGCGGCGCGAGATCATCGCGACCAAGATCGCCAACCGGTTCGTCAACCGGCTCGGTATCATCGCGCCCTTCTCGCTCACCGAGGAGGAGGGTGCCTCCCTGGGGCAAGCTGCCGCCACCTTTGTCGCGGCCGAGCGGCTGTTCGACATGGACAGCCTATGGCGGGACCTCGACACGGCCGACCTTCCCGAGCAGCTTCGGCTGGAGCTCTTCGAGCAGGCTGCACGCGGGCTCCAGTTCCACATCGCGGACCTTCTGCGGAGCACCCCAGCGAGCAGCAAGATCGACGAAACGGTGGCCATGGTGCGGCCGGGGCTGGAGCAGCTCAGCGCGAGCCTGGGCGACCTGCTCCTGGACGAAGCGCGCACGCACGCGACGGCACAGCGCGCGCGGCTGGTCGGGCTTGGCGCACCGGAAGCTTTGGCGGATCGGATCGTGCGGCTTTACGAGCTCGACGGCGCCATTGGGATTGCCACTCTGGGGCAGCAGCTCGGCGTCAACGTCATCTCCCTGACGCGCGCTTACACCAAGCTTGGCGAGTCACTCGGGCTCGACTGGGCGCAGGCGGCAGCGAACCGCTTCGCCGCGCGTGACCAGTGGGAACGGCTGCTGACGGCGGGCCTCGCCCGAGACTTCGAGCAGCTCAGGCTCGAATTCCTGGAGCGCCACAAGAGCAAGGATCCAAAAGCGACAGTGGACCGCTGGGTCGCCGCGCAAGGACCGCGTATCGACCAGTTCCGGCGGACGGTGGACCGCGCTCGAACCGCCTCGGCGACGACCGCGCCCATGCTGGCCCAGATTTCAACGCAAGCGCGGGTCCTGCTGGCGAGGTAGCTAATCCGCTTCGTCGCCGGCAGCGGGCGCAACAGCACGCGATCGTTCGAACAGCCACACGCGGATGGCGCTGGCCAAGTTTGGAGGATCCTCCGCCTCCACTCGCTCCGCGTCGATGCGCGCGACGAGCGCGTTCAGCGGCAGCTCCTCCGCCACCGCCGCCTCCCGCAATGCGTCCCAGAATACGGCCTCCAGGCTGATCGAAGTTGAATGGCCCGCGATCATCATAGAGCGTTTGATGGGCCCCCTCATCGCAGCCAAGGCACAGCGCCTCAGTACATATGCTGGCCGCCGTTGATCGACAGCGTGGAGCCCGTGATGAAGCCGGCGTTCTCGCCGCAGAGGAAAGCGACACCGCGCGCGATCTCCTCTGCCCGGCCGAGGCGACCGACGGGGATCCGGGCGACGATCTTCTGAAGGACGTCCTCGGGAACGGCGGCAACCATCTCGGTGTCGATATAGCCGGGCGCGATCGCGTTCACCGTGATGCCCGCGCGCGCACCCTCCTGCGCCAACGCTTTGGTGAATCCGTGAATGCCGGATTTGGCTGCGGCATAGTTCACCTGCCCATACTGGCCCGCCTGGCCATTGATAGACCCGATGTTGACGATCCGGCCGAACTTCCGACCGCTCATGCCCTCCCAGACGGCCTTGGCCATGTTGAAGCATCCGCCGAGATTGACGTCGATCACCTCGTCCCACATCTGGCGCGTCATTCGCTTCATCGTCGTGTCGCGGGTGATGCCGGCGTTGTTGACGAGGACGTCGACCGGCCCGATCTCTGCCTCTACCTGCTGGATTCCGGCGTGGCACGCTTCGAAGTCCGAGACGTCCCACTTGTAGGAGCGAATGCCGGTGCGCTCGGTGAATTCGCGCGCTTTCTGCTCGTTGCCCGCATAATTGGCCGCCACGCTCATTCCTGCGTCTCTCAAAGCCAGGCTGATCGCCTCGCCGATCCCGCGGGTTCCCCCGGTTACCACCGCAACGCGTGCCATGTTTCTCTCCTCGTCTGTTTTGTTGTCCGCGCGCTTTATGGCTGGGCTACCCAGCCTTCAAGCTCGCGCCCGATCAACGAACGCAGCATTCGAACGCCGGGTCCAGAATCGTTGAGGCAGGGAAGGTAAGCGAAGTGGGTGCCGCCGGCCTCGATGAAGGTTTCGCGGCCGCGAATTGCCAGCTCTTCAAGCGTCTCGAGGCAGTCCGCGGAAAAGCCGGGTGCGAGAACAGCCACCTTTTTGACGCCCTTGCCGGGAAGCTTGGCGAGGACGGCATCGGTTGCCGGCTCCAGCCACTTGGCCCGGCCAAAGCGCGACTGGAAAGTGACGACCAGCTCACGCCCCATCGCAAGGCTGAGCAGGCGCGCGCTCTTCTGGCATTGGCAGTGATAAGGATCGCCCAGGTGAAGCGTGCGCTCGGGCATTCCGTGAAAGCTCGCCATCACGGCGTCCGGCGCGAAATCGAGCGCTGCCAGGCTCTCCTCCGTCACCGCCCGCAAGGCTTCGATATAGCTGGGCTCCTCGTAGTAAGGCGGCAGCGTACGCAAGGCGGGCTGCCAGCGCAGCCTCTTCAAGTGAGCAAAAGCGCGGTCAGTGGCCGTTGCCGTCGTCGCAGCGGAATATTGCGGGTAGAGCGGTGCGAGGAGGATCCGCTGGCAGCCTTCGCTTCGAAGCGCGTCGATGCGCTCGCCAATGGCCGGCCGGCCATAGCGCATCGCGTAATCCACGACGACATCTTGCCCGAACGCGCCGTGCAGCGCCTTTGCCTGACGGGCCGTGATGACGGCGAGCGGCGAGCCCTCGTCCGTCCAGACCTGGCTGTAGGCATGCGCAGACTTCTTCGGGCGAGTCCTGAGGATGATGCCGCGCAGGATGGGCTGCCAGAGGAGCTGGCGGATCTCCACCACGCGCGGATCGGACAGGAATTCCCTCAGGTACACGCGTACGGCGCCTGGCTCCGGAATGTTGGGCGTGCCCAGGTTGATGAGCAGCACTCCGATCCGGGGCCGGGGGATCGGCGGATGCGTGGAGGGTTTGATCATGCGCCCCCGATCACGAGCGGAAGCGTGCGTAGCCGCCGACCCGTCAGAGCAAAAAGAGCGTTCGCCAGCGCTGGGGCAATTGTCGGCACACCAAGCTCGGTGACGCCGCCCGGATCTTCCTCGCTTTCGAGGATCTCGACCGTCACTTCGGGAGAGCTTGTGAGCGTTGGCAATCCGAGCCCGGCGAGATCGCGCCGGTCGGGGAGCCCACGCGAGAAGCGGATCGGGTGTCCCGTCGCCCCCGCTATTCCGTAGACGATGCCGCCCTCGATCAGTTGCTTGACGATTTCCGGGTTGATGACACGGCCGACATCGACGGCACAGACCGCGCGAGTGACGCGGGCGCGCTGGTCAGGGCCGACTTCTGCCTCGACCAGAGTGGCGACATAGGAGCCGAAGCAGCTGTGAGCGGCAATGCCCATAGAGCTTCCCGGCTGCCCGCCATCCCAGCCGCCCAGCATCGCCGCAGTGGTGAGCACGCGCGCGAGCCGGGGATTGTCGCCCAGCATCTGCATGCGAAAGGATAGCGGCTCGATATTCGCCTTTCGGGCCAGCTCGTCGACGAAGCTTTCGCTGAAAAAAGCCGTGTAACTGTGGGCACCGGAGCGCCAGATGCCGCTTTTGAGAGCAATGTCTGCGGGCAGATGATCCACTGCGACCGCGGGAATGGCATAAGGTGGCGCCGCGCCGTCGACGGCGCTCGGATCGGCCTCGCCGGCTGGGGCGCCGCTGCCCGACCGGAGCCGGCCGATCACTTGCCTCCCCACCGACGGGGCCGCGATGCGCGCCTCCCAGCCAAGCACCCTGCCGGCGCGATCGATCCGCGCGCGCATTGCCGCCCGAGCAGGCGGGCGGAAGCTGTCCTGCATGGTCTCTTCGATGCGCGACCAGACCACCTGCACCGGCCGCTTCATCTGGAGCGCAAGCATTGCCGCCTGCTCGACAGCGGCGGTTTCGAGCTTCCGGCCGTAGCCGCTGCCGATGAGTGTCGGATAGACGGTGACCTGCTCAGCGCCGAAGCCGCTGGCTCGTGCTGCGGCGGCGCGGGCAAAGCCCGGAGCCTGCGTAGGTGCCCAGATCTCGAGCCGGTCGCCGGTGACGCGCGCGGTGGCCGTCAGCGTCTCCAAAGGCGCGTTGGGCGCGACCCCGACCGCATACTCCGTGCGAAAGAAATCGCCGCCAGCGTGAGCGGCCTCGACGTCCCCTTTCCTGTAGACGCGGGTGGGTTCGCCGCCAGCTAAGGCCGCGTTGAGCGCGTCTTCGACCCGGGCAGTGTCCACCAAGCCGCCCTTCGTCTCGAAATAAGGCTTGATCGCCTCGACGGCGCGGTTGGCGGCCCACCAGTTCGTTGCCACGACCGCCGCCCAGCCGGGGTTCTCGAACACGGCGAGCACGCCGGGGATCCGCTTCGCTGCCCCCCGATCGACGCGGACGATCCGGCTGTCCCCGATCGGTCCTTGCCGGACGGAAGCGTAGACCATGTCGGGAAGGCGGATATCGGCCGCGAACTGGGCGGATCCATCCACCTTCGAGGGCAGGTCGATCCGCGGCAAAGCCTGCCCGGTGAGCCGATTTTCAAGGCCCCCGCGTACCGGCAGGTTATCCGGCAGATCGTAACCCGCCGCCGCTTCGGCAAGCTCGCCGAAGCTGATCTTGTCTGCTC
>JALYNE010000011.1 GCA_030773375.1 Pseudomonadota bacterium | reverse complement strand
GTGGTCCGCCGGCACATGCCGCTCCAGGCTGAAGCTGTAGAACAGCGCCTCCTGCGCCACCGCCCGCTCACCCATCATCGGCCCAACTCCCGCATCTGCAGGAACACTGAATCAGCAGCCAGCGACGACTTCAACCAGACTTTTTCAACACAACCGGCGCACAGCAGATTCGAGCACTTCGGGCCGCTTGAGCGGGTCAATCCAGCAGACTTCCCGCAGGCACTCCCAGCGGTCTCGCGAGCTTCTCTACGACGCTGATTGTGGGATTGCGGGCCCCCCGTTCGATGTCGCTCACATAGGTCCGATGGATGCCAGCCTCATCAGCGAACACCTCCTGACTCCATCCCTTCGCCTCGCGCAGCCGTCGCACATTGCTTCCAAGGCGTTTCCGCACATCCATGCGTCGGATTGACGCCGCTGTAGCCGATCAATCTACAGACGATGAGTGACAAAGAAGTTGACGGCCGCCGCACGAAGAAGGCTAAGGTGTCGCCTATCGTCGACAGAAGCGGGAGAGGCAAATGGCACGTGGTGTCGGTGCGTCGGGTCCAAGTCTCTCGTTGGGCAGGACCTGCGGGAAGCAATACAACTCACGGTTCTACGAAGGGGTCCGCGGGTGACGTTCGGTACCTTCTGGGTGTCCTGCATCGTCCTGGCAGGCGGCCTTGCAGCATGGAAGCGGCGGAGCATCGTCTTCTGGACCCTAGCGGGTGTCATCACCGGCCCGTTAGCGGCGGTCCTCGTGTTGTGCCTCCGGCGGCGCAATGCCCCTCAACCCTACGTTCCCCCTTCTATGGACACTAGCGGAATAAACTTACGCCCCGGGGATGTCGTTGAAGGCCTTCGAGCACAGATCGAACTCCGAGAGGAGGGTATCACGATCCGCCGTGATACTGAGGGTCGAAACCTCATCCTTCATGGCCTGAAAGGCGAGAAGCGGATCCCCTACCGGTCGATCACGGCGGTCCAGCTGCGGGTGCCCGGTGAGCTTACTTCCGGCTATATCCAATTGTCGATATTAGGAGGTACCGAAAGCGCGCGCGGCATCTTCGATGCCACCACGGACGAGAATTCTGTGCTCTTCCTCCCTGAGCAGACTCCTCGAATGGTCGCGCTCCGCGACTTCATCGAGCAGAGGATTAGCGGCGCGTCTGCGGGGCCAGCGGTCAGCAGCACGGCGGACGAACTAACAAAGCTGGCGGATCTACGGGATAGGGGCGCGATTGATGCCCAGGAGTTTGAAGCAGCCAAGGCAGCCCTGCTCAAACGCTAACTTTATTCCGCTCGTGGAACCCCGAAGAGGGCTTGCGGCCTAAATGCTGGAGACCTCCTTTGGAAGCATTGGGGGACTGTTTAAGGAGGCGGGGCCCATTACCCCATCTTTTCGGGTGCGGATTGCACTAACAGAACGGCGCCCATTGGCGCAGAGCGTACCTACCAATCATATTCCCGAGAGCTTAACGCGGGTAACGCCACTCAACCTGGGTCGTCTGATCCAACCAAGATATTGCGACATGCTGTCGATTTGATCGTCATGGCGCCCGTTGGGGAATTGAACGATCTCGGCACGAAGATCTGCGAGCCATGGCGCCTCTCTTGGTAAACAAACCTGCCCGTTCTCTATCGCTAGGCTCTGAGCCGCAGCCCGGGTCAGTTTATCCGCTTCTGGTTCGATAGCAATGGGCTTGTAGCAACCCTTCAACTCGCCGGGCCTGAAATCCTGAGCCAGTGCTGTCCCTGACGCTTTGTCCTCGATCAATATGGCAGACGGCTGCCAGCGCTCAGACTGCTCGATAACGGCGCGCCTGAGTTCGGGGTAGAGGAGTTTTCTCCGGAATACGTCCAAGAGATAATACTGCTGCCCCTGAGCGAGCCAGGTTGTGCAGACTGAGTAGTCGTTTAGCTCGCCGCCCTTCGAAGCAGTATCCCAGCTCTGCACGAGTTGCATGTGGGTCTTGCGCTGGGGTGCTGTTTCGTACGAGCGGAACCATCCCCATTTTATGATCTCGCCTTCGACCGGGATCGGCGCCTGCTGATACTGGGCGGAGAAGTTATAGTGGCCGATCGTCCGCTTGAGTTCCTCCAGCACATCCAGCGGCTCTCGCTCTGGCTGCAGCAGATCGCCAGCCGTTCGATGATGATAATGATCGCGGCCAATCGCGACTGCCTCGTCCACCTCCGCGATGGAGGGAAGAGTGAGCATGTCCCAGTCATCCCCTTTGGCCAGGAGATGGCCGACCAAGTCCTCTTGGTGAACGCGCTGCATGACCACGATGATCGCGCCATTCCGCTTGTCGTCGAGACGGCTGTAGGCGGTGTTGTCAAACCAATCGCAAGCTGACTGGCGCTTCGCGTCGGAAAGAGCGTCGGCCGGCTTCATTGGATCATCGAAGATCAGGATGCCGCCGCCTCTGCCGGTGAGCGAGCCACCCACTGATGTAGTCAGCCGCCCGCCCCTGGCTGTCGTCATGAAGTCGCTAACAGCATTCTTCTCGCGGCTGATGCGCGTGCCGGGAAACGTCTCTTGGTACCACCGCGAGGTCATAATCGCGCGACTGTCGAGAGCGAACTTGTCAGCTAAGTCGGCGGCATAGCTCGCGCAGACGATCCTCAGCGTTGGATCGCGCCCCAGCAACCATGCGGGGAACGCGACCGACGCCATGATCGATTTCAGGTGCCGGGGTGGCACCGCGATGATGAGTCGCTTGATGATGCCCAACCGGACCAGCTCAAGCTTCCAAGCGATTGCCTCCAGATACCATTGGCGGATGAGAACCTGCGCCGGGTTTAAGGTTGCGAAGCACTTTGCCGTGAAGCTCAGTAGATCCTCACGTAGCATGGCACGAAGGAGGAGTTTGTCCGGATCAGTCATCGCGCTTTCCCCCGCGGGCGAGGTAGTCGGTGAGGATTGCTTGGTCCTCAGCGCTCAACGAAGCCTCAGTGTCACCAGGATCATCAATACCGACGACCCGCAGCAGGAGGTCGAGCGCCCTGCCTGCCGCTCGATCATCTCCTTTGATGCCGTTGATGATCATTGATTTGATCAAAGCTCGTTGCTTGGTCAGCCGGATGGGCTTGCCGTTCTCGGTGAGGATCACGCGCTCGGCCAATTCAGCCTGAAGATCGGTCTTTAGGTTTACGCTGCCGCGTACCCGCCCCTTGCGGTTGCCCCGCCGATGGCCTTTCTGAAAGCGATGCTCGAGCGGAGGCTTCTTGTACCCGACCTCATAGTCCTTGTCGCTCATGCCACGTCCCCTAGATCGAGCGAGCGTTCGGCAGCGAGCTCGGCAAAGGTCCGCCCACTCTGGATGTGAATAGGATCGACACCGGTTGCATCACGAACGCGCGACAGCGCCAAATCCACATAGTGAGGGTCAAGCTCTATCCCGAAGCCGCGGCGTCCGGTGCGCTCAGCAGCCAGCAAGGTTGTACCGCTGCCAAGGAACGCATCGAGGATGATGCCACCCCGATCCGAACAATCTAATATTGCGTCGGCGACGAGGTCGATTGGCTTGACTGTTGGATGGGACGCAAGGGCGGCTGCCCGCCCTTTGCCGAAACTGTTGATTCCGCGATACCGCCAGACGTTGGTGCGGTTACGACCGTGCTTGCCGAGCTCTACGTTGTTGATGTGTGAAGCCTTGCCGGATTTGAACACAAACACCAGTTCATGCGCGCTCCGGTAGAGCGACCCGAGACCACCGTTATTTTTAGCCCAAACGCAGAGGTTGAGTAGCTCGCTGTACGCAGCTTTGCCCGCGGCCAGCATTTCGCCCATGTGGCGAAAATCCATGAAGTGGAAATGGATCGAGCCATCGGCGCTGAATGCAGCAAGCTGCCTCATGACCTCGGTCAGAAAGTCAGTGAACTGCTGTTCGCTCATTTCGCCAGATGCCATCGCGAACTCGCGATGTTCGGTGCGGCAGACATTTCCAGCCACTCGGACGTTATAGGGAGCGTCCGTTATGACCATCTGGGCGCGTAGAGCACCGAGCAATGCGCCATAGGTCCAACCACTACGCGCGTCCTGGCAAATGATGCGGTGAGGCCCGATTTGCCAGGTGTCGCCCAGCTTCGTGACCGCCTGCTTGTCACGCTGGGGTTCTTCAAATGCGGCAGGTGGCTCAACGGGGCGATCCTCGGCTTCGGCTATCTTGAGGTCGATCTCACCTGTGTCGAAACCGGTGAGCGTCAGCTCGACATTCAGTTGCTCCAGTTCGCTAAGCTCAAGAGCAAGGTTTTCGGTCGACCAACTACTCAGATCGCCGAGGCGATTTTCAGCGATCGCGTACATGCGAAGCTGTTCTGGCGTCAGGCCCTCGATCCGGATGATCGGCACCGTTGCTAGGCCACCGAGCTGGGCGGCTTCCCAACGGCCGTGCCCGGCGACAATGCGGTTCTGATCATCGGTGAGGATGGGGTTGAGGAAACCGTACTCGCGGATGCTGCGCAGGATCTTTTTGATCTGTTTGCGTGAGTGACTCCGCGCGTTGCGGGCGGCAGCGATGAGTTTGGCAGTTTCTATGTATTCAACAGCAAGAATGGTCATGGCGGATTCCCAGGCGCTCGCGCGGCGCATGCGCCGACGCAAATGAGGTGGATCACTCAGGCCGGACCTGAGCGGGGTGATGATTTGGAAACCGGCAGCCTTGCCGCCGGGGGCGTCGATGACATCGTCATCGACCTCGCTCCTGCCGGAGGCATAGCCCTGCCCGGCAGCATCCACGGCTATGCCAATTGCTCGGCAGAGCCACATCAGCACCCACCCCTTGGGTGGGAAGCCCGTGTCGGTTGTCTCGCCTTGCGAGCCTTCCAACATTTGCTTGAGCCTTGCTCAAGCGCGAGAGCAGATGAGAGCGTCAGTCTGCTTGAGGTGATTCATACCATGGCAGAACCGAGATTGGAATAAAGAACGCGAGGGCCGCTCTCGATCCCTTGCGGAGACCCGAAAATTCCCGGTACGCGGCCACGGGAATTTCCACGCTTAGGGAGCGGATTTTCGAGCATTGCGGCAGAGTTGAGGAGCGCGAGGTGTCAAATTTCCCGGCAGAATCCCCTCATTATGGGAATTTCAGCTCGGAGACCGGTTCGCAGCAAACTGCGTCCCGCACCATCTTTTCGATAACACACAAGGGGCGGCGTGCTCGCTGTAACCCGACTTTTAGCGCCCACTGGGGCATCAGAAGCCGAGACTGGGTGATTCAGTAGTCTGCAATGCGCCAATTCCGGACGTAGATGCTGGTGGCTGCCCGCCCCGGAATCGGACACTCCAGGTGCCGGGGCTAGGTTCGCTTTCGACCCAGTGCGGGTACTTGCCTCGAGTGCGCTGGAACCTTTTCAGCCGTGCATGAGGTATTGCCTGCTGGCATCCTCTACCTGCTCGCGGAGCGTGAGGATTCAGCAATGAAGGCCTGGATGCGCTCCTCGAGCACCGGCAGCGGGACCGAACCGAGGGCGAGGATGGCATCGTGGAACTTGCGCTGGTCGAATTTCGGCCCGAGCTTTTGCTCGGCCTCGCTGCGCAGGCGCCGGATCTGGAGCTCGCCGAGCTTGTACGCCACTGCCTGGCCGGGCCAGGAGATGTAGCGGTCGATTTCCGTCGTGATTTCATGCTCTGACAGCGCGGTATTCTCGCGCAAGTAGGACAGGGCCCTGTCGCGGTCCCAGCCATAGGCATGGATGCCGGTGTCGATGACGAGGCGCGCGGCGCGCCACATCTCGTAGGTGAGGCGCCCGAAATCCTCGTACGGCGTCTCGTAAATCCGCATGACGGTGCCCAGCCACTCCGTGTAGAGGCCCCAGCCCTCGCCGTAGCCGGAAAAGTACGCCTCCTTGCGGAAATCCGGCCGCTTAGGGCCTTCCAGTGCGAGCGCCGCCTGGAAGCTGTGGCCGGGGGTGCACTCGTGGAGGGCAAGTGCGGGTAGGGTGTAGAGCGGCCGGGCGGGCAGGTTGTACGTGTTGAACCAGCAATTATCCAGCCCGCCGCGGCCGCCGGTGTAGATCGGGGCGAGGGCTTCGGGCACGGGCTCGACGCCATGGCGATAGCGCGGCAGCGTTCCGAACGTGTCCTTGAGCTTCCCGTCGGCTTTCTTGACCACGTAGGACGCGACCCCGAGCAGCTCGCGCGGCGTCTTGGCGTAGAATTGCGGGTCGGTGCGGAGAAACTGGATGAACTCGGCAAGGCTGCCCTTGAACTGGGCGCGCTCCTTCGTGGCCTCCATTTCCCGACGGATGCGCGCGACCTCGGACAGGCCCGTGCGGTGTACCTCCTCGGGCGTGATGTCGAGCGTCGTGAACTTCCGGATCATCGCCTGATAGTAGTCCCGGCCGTTCGGAAGCTCCGAGGCACCGAGGCTGGTGCGCGCCTTCGGCATATATTCGTCGTGAAGGAAGCCGAGCAGCTCCCGGTATGCAGGGACGGTTCCCCCCGAGATCGCCGCCATCGCTTCCGCTCGCAGGCGGGCCTGTTCCGCGGCCGGGATGCTCGGCGGCATGGCGCGGAAGGGCGCGAAGAGCGGATTGTCCTCATTGGCCTGGAGGTAGGGCTCGATGGTCCGGACACGGCCGGTGAGGGTGACGCGAGGATTGCTGAAGCCGCGCCTCAGCCCCTCCCGCATATTGGCGACGTTCTCCCTAAAGTAACGTGGCAGGTCCTTCAGGCGCGCCACGTATCGCCGGTATTCGTCTGCGGTCTGAAAACCCTGGCGGCTGCCGAGGTCGGCCCAGAAGAACGTGTCCGAATTAAACGGGATCTCGTAGGTCCTGAAGCGGACGTCGTTTGCGAGCGCCTCGATGGACGTTCGGAAGACCCGCGCGTTTACCCGTTCTTCCGGCGAGAGCTCTGCGACCGGGATCTTGTCTAGCTCCGCCAGCACCTTCGTCCAGTACGCGAGCCGAAACTGCTGTGCCTGCGCCTCGACCCGAGGCAGATAGTCCGCGAGCGCCGCCGGGCCGACACCGTCGAGACGCCCGAACTGCTGGCGGCGCCACGACCATTCCTCGTTGTAGAGCCTGCGCAGGCGTTCGTCGGCAGTCGCGGTGGAGGAGGTTGCAGCAGGCGCCTGCGCGTTCGCCGGCGCCGCGGTGAGCAGGAAGAGGGAGATCAGCAGCAAGCGACCCACGGGCAAACTCCTTGGCGTTGGGATCATTGGACCGGCGCGGCCCCCGCGGCGCCGCGATTGCCGATGACGCTCCGGCGGCGGCCGTACAGGAAGTAGACGACGATGCCGATCATCGACCAGACTGCGAACCGAACGAGCGTCAGCCCCGGAAGGCTGAAGATGAGGTAGGCGCAGCCGAGGATGGCGAGCGTGCCGACGAGGTAGGGCGCGGGGCAGCGGAACACGCGCTTCAGATCAGGTGCCGTGCGGCGGAGGATCATCATGCTGGCCGCGACGGCGATGAAGGCCACCAGCGTCCCGGCGTTCGCCAGCTCGGCGATTTCGTCGAGGCGGAAGAAGCCGGCCACCGCAGCGACGAAAAGGCCGGTGATGGCGGTGATCAGCGCCGGGGAACCTGTTCGCGGCGAGACCTGGCTCAGCCGGCGCGGCAGCAGCCCGTCCCGCGACATCACGAAGAAGATCCGGCTCTGGCCGTACATCATCACCAGGATCACCGATGGGAGCGCAACGAGTGCCGCCATCGCGACGGCCCAAGCCATGAACGGATGATCGAGCGTACGGAGGACGAAGGCCAGCGGCTCCGCTGACTCAGCCAGCTGCCGGTAGTCCACAGCGCCGACTGCGGCGATCGCGACGAGCATGTAGATGATCGTGCATACGGCCATCGATCCGATGATGCCGATGGTAAGATCGCGCCCGGGGTTACGCGCTTCCTCGGCCGAGGTCGCCACTGCGTCGAAGCCGTAAAAGGCGAAGAAGACGATCGCCGCGGCAGCCATGACTCCGCGGGTCGTGCCCGCGGCATCGGTCACGCTCCCGAAGCCGTAGGGCATGAACGGCGTGAGGTTCGCCGAATCGAACGCCGGCAGCGCGAGGAGTACGAAGAGCGCCAGCGCCGTGAGCTTGATCACCACCAGCACGATGTTCAACGTGGCGCTTTCGCGGGTGCCGGCGATCAGCAGGCCGGCGACGGCGAGCGCGACCAGGACCGCAGGCAGGTTGATCAGCCCGCCTGCGTGCGGGCCGGCGAGCAGCATCGGCGGGAGCGCGACGCCGAGCGACTGGATCCAGCCCACCAGATAAGCGGACCAGCCGACGGCGACGGTGCTGCAGGCCAGCGAATATTCGAGGATGAGGCTCCAGCCGACGATCCATGCGAGGGCCTCCCCGGCCACCGCATAAGTGTAGGTATAGGCGCTGCCCGCCGCCGGAATGAGCGTCGCGAGCTCCGCATAGGCAAGGGCGGCGCAGGCGCAGACAGCGCCGGCGATCGCGAAAGCGAGCACGACGGCAGGGCCCGCTCGGTCCGCTCCGACACCAGTGAGCGTGTAGATACCGGTGCCGACGATCGCACCGACCCCGAGCGCGACGAGATGGGGCCAGCTCAGGGTTTTCCTTAGGCTGCGGCCTTCTTCATGGACCGTCGCCAGATGCACGGGCTTCAGCGGGCCGAGAATCGATCGTGCGCGCAAGGTTCGCTCTCCCCCTTATCGTCCCGAAGCTGGGCACGAAGGTCTTCCAACGTTCTTTCGATGTGACTGCGGGTCAGTCTCTCCACCGCTGCCTCGTCGCGTCCGAGCCATGCCGAAAGCAGCGCGCGGTGCTCGCTGTTCGCGCGCTCGTCCCGGCCGAGGGGCTCGAGATGCTTTCGCACATAACGTTCCGAAAGCACGTGCAGCCGTTCGAGGATGCCGGCTGTGACCTCCTGCTGCGAGGGTCTCAGCAGCGCCAGATGGAAGGCCCGGTTGGCCGCACCGACGCCCGGCGCATGCGCATGGGTAGTCCGCTCGAGCGCATCGAGCATGTCATTCGCCACGCGCTGCTCGTCCGGCGCCGCCCGGCGCGCCGCAAGCCCAGTCGCCTCGGGCTCGAGGCGGAGCCGAAGCGCGTAAATCTCTTCGGCTTCCTCCGCGCTCAGCGGCCTCACGAAGAAGCCGCGATTCGGGTGCGACTGGAGCAGCCCATCCTGCTCGAGCTTCCCCAACGCTTCCCGCAGGGGGATCTTGCTGACGCCCAGCTCCGCCGCAAGGGCATCCTGCCGGATCGACTGCTCGGGAGCGACCTCCCCAGACAGTATTCGCTCGCGAACGACTTCGACGAGCTGCTGCGAGAGGGTGCGGACGACGAGGCGCATGGCTCCTCAGCTGACCGTGAAGCCGCGCCAGAAGGGGTCGATCCGATCCACCCAGATCGTGTTGAAGCCCGTGGCCACTGCCGATCCCTCGATCGATGGAACGATAGCCGGCTGATCGCCGATCCTCACCGCCTCTTCGACACGGCCGATGAACCGGCTGCCGATATAGCTTTCGTGGACGAACTCATCGCCGGGAGCGAGGCGCCCTTGCGCCGCGAGGTGCGCGAGGCGAGCCGACGTGCCGGTGCCGCAGGGGCTCCGGTCGATCGCTCCTTCGCCGTAGAAGACCGCATTTCGACCGTCTGCCCCTTCGCCGTTCGGCGCGTCGGCCCAGAGAACGTGGCTGACGCCGCGGATCGTCTCGTCGAGCGGGTGGACGGGCTCGTAGACCTCCCGGACGGCTGCTCGAACGGATCGGCTCAGGGCGACGATTCGGGAGGCGCCGAGATCGTCCAGGCCCCGATACGGCCCTTGCGGCTCGATGATGGCGTAGAAATTGCCGCCATAAGCGACGTCGACGCTGATCCGGCCGAAGCCCGGGACGTCGACCTCGATTCCGCGTGCCGCGAGATAGGAAGGCACGTTGCGGATCTTGACTGAACGGACCTTGTCACCCTCGGCCGAATATTCGATGTCCACCACCCCAGCAGGGACTTCCAGCCGAAGACGCCCCGGCTCCCGCGGCGCGATGAGGCCGTGCTCCAGGCCGAAGGTGACCATTCCGATGGTGCCGTGGCCGCACATCGGAAGGCAGCCGCTCGTCTCGATGAAGAGGATGCCGCAATCGGCGTCGTCGCGGGTGGGCGGGTAGAGGAAACCGCCCGACATCATGTCGTGCCCCCGCGGCTCGAAGCACAGGCTGGTGCGAATCCAATCGAAGCGGGCGAGGAAGTCCTGCCTCCGCTCGCTCATGTTCCCGCCGCGCAGCAGCGGCGCCCCGCCAGCGACCAGCCGTACCGGATTGCCGGCGGTATGCCCGTCTATGCAGAAGAAGGTGTGCCGCATCAGGCGGCGGTTGCGAGCGCGATGCTGGGACGTGTGGCGGCGGCTTTCTCCACCATCGCGATCACCTCCTGCCGGCGGGCCCCCGAAAGAGGTAGACGCGGCAGGCGGACGCGCTCGGAGCCGCGGCCCATCAATTCCTCGGCCAGCTTGATCGACTGCACGAGATCGTGCTCGGCATCGAGGTGGAGCAGCGGCATGAACCAGCGGTAGATGCGCCTTGCCTGGTTGAGGTCGCCACGTTCCACTGCCGCGACAAGTGCCACCGATTCCTGGGGAAAGGCACTGGTCAGCCCCGACACCCAGCCGGAGGCGCCGAGCAGCAGCCCTTCCAGTGCCACGTCGTCCAGGCCGGCCATGACGGTGTAGCGGTCGCCGAAGCGGTTGAGGATGTCGGTGAAGCGCCGCGGGTCGGGCGCGCTCTCCTTGATCGCCACGATGTTCGGAATCTCCGCCAAACGCTCCAGCGTGTCGAAATCGATCGTTACCCGGTACGCCGGCGGATTATTGTACAGCATGATCGGAAGCGACGTGGCCTCTGCGACCATCCTGAAATGGGCGTACAGCTCATCGGGGTTCGGCACGTAGACCATCGCCGGGAGCAGCATCAGCGCATCGACGCCAGCCGCCTCGGCGTCGCGTGCATAGGCGACGGCGCGCGGCGTCGTCAGCTCGGAGACGCCGGCGACGAGGGGCACCCGCCCACCGGCGGCCTCCACGGCTCCGGCAAGCACCGCCCGCTTTTCGTCGGGCTCGAGCGAGTTGTTCTCGCCGCACGTGCCGAGCAGGATGAGCCCGTCGACGCCGTCGTCGACCAGCGCCGCCTGGACGCGCTGGGTGGCGGCGAGATCCACCGAGAGGTCTTCGGCAAATTGGGTTGTGGCGGCTGGGTAGACCCCGCGCCAAAGGCTCTTCGGCATCATCATCTCCGTTGAAGCTGAGGATCGTATACTATATGCGCTTCCTGATGCCAAGCCGGTCAGCCGAGAATCTCACTGCCGTGGTCGTCGGGGGCGGCCTGATCGGGATGAACTGCGCCTTGGCTCTGCAGGCACGCGGCGCTTCGGTGACGGTCGTCGACCGATATTCCGTCCGCGCCGCCTCGCTCGGCAATGCCGGCCACATTGCGGTCGAGCAGGTGGAACCGCTCGCCTCCTGGTCAACCATACGATCGCTGCCGCGGCAACTTTTCTCGCGCGGGGGTCCGGTGTCGCTCCCGCCGCGAGAGATGGCGGCATGGCTGCCCTTCGCGATCCGCTTCGCCGCGGCTGCGCGCCCGAAGCGCTTCCGCGCCGGCAAGGCAGCGCTCGCGGCTATAGCGGGCGCGGCGTTACCGGCCTGGAGGCGGCAGCTCGCGATCGCCGACGCTTCGGACCTTCTGATCGAGAACGGCCACTTCCTCGTCTGGGAAACCCCGCCCGCCGCCGAGGAAGGCCGCCGCCGCTGGAGCTCTGCTGACACGGGCACTGTCGCCATCACCGCGGCCGCGCCCGAAGAGCTAGCAGAAATTAGTGCGCAGCTCCGCAAGCCGCTCGCCGGCGGCCTGCGCTTCCACGGCAGCGCGCAAATGGCCGATCTGGAGGAACTCGCACAAGCCCTGGCAACAGCGTTCGAAGGGCGCGGCGGTAGCCTAGTGCGGAACGCTGCCGTCTCGGTGCGGCCGCATGAGGTCGTGCTCGAAACGGGTCAAACGGTGGCGGCGGACGCGGTCATCATTGCTGCGGGCGCGGCCTCGGCGAGGCTGCTCCGGCCGCTCGGGTATTCGGTCCCGCTGATCGCGGAGCGCGGCTACCACGTGCAGCTTCAGCAGACTCAATGGCCGACCCACCTCCCACCGGTCGTGTTCGAGGAGCGGGCAATGATACTCACCCGCTTCCGCTCTGGCCTTCGCGCCGCCGGTTTCTTCGAGTTTGCGCGTGCCGATGCCCCGCCGGACCCGCGCAAATGGGACCGCCTGCGAACACATCTCCGTGAGGTCGGCCTTGCTGATACCTTACCCGGTACGGAATGGATGGGGGCGCGGCCGACGCTTCCCGACTATCTTCCCGCCATTGGTCAGGCTTGCCCCGGCCTCTTCTACGCCTTCGGGCACCAACATCTCGGCCTCACGCTGGCCGCCGCCACGAGCGAGGCCATTGCAGCGATGGTCGGGGCCATCGCACCGCCCTTCGATCTAGCCCCCTTTGCTGTAGAACGTTTCGCAATCAGAAGATCGTGAGGCATTCCACAGGATGTCCGCTCTTGCCACTCTTGGCCGGAAAGCCGAACTTCCGCTTTCGGCCACACCCTGCCGTTCCGCTTCGAGCCCTTTGTGGACACAAGGTGACAACCGTCGGGACACCGTAGAAAGCCGATGTTGGGGCTGGCTTGCGGCTATTACCACTGACTGAAAGTGAAGGTCCTCCACCAATGCTAGAACTCAGCCTAGTGTGGAGTTGTCGCTTCCTGAATGGGAAGGCCTGAACCCGGCGGACTGGTGATGGCGCAAGAGAGTGGGCGAAATTTGGAGGAGGGCGCGGCGCGCCGAGTCTCGATGCGGATACGCCTAGACTTCGTGCAGGAGGTGAGCCACCGCGTCGCCTTTGATAGTACCAGCGTTGGCATACCCGGGTACGAGGTGTTCGAGGTTCGATGACTCCGCCGCCGCTCGACTTGTTCTCCAGGGCCTACCATGAGCTGCAGGCGCGCCGCGTGGAGATCACGCGTCGCCGCATTCGGGCGCAGGACCAGACGGTCGCCAGGGGTTGGATCATCCCCGCCGTCCAGGACCTGCCGATTGGCCGCGGAAGGCGGCTCGAGGCCGCGGTCCTATTCCTCGACATCTCCGGCTTCACAAGCCGACCATCCGAGACCGCCGAGGAGCAGGACGCGCAGGTGCGCATCCTGAGCCTGTTCTTCTCGGAGATGATCCGCATCGTCGGCGACTTCGGCGGCACCGTGGAGAAGAACACTGGCGATGGCATCATGGCCTACTTTGGCCGTCCGCGGCGGAGCGCCCCCGACACTCGCCAGCGAGCCCTTGTTTGCGCCCTATACATGTTCCATGCTGCCGACCACCTAATCAACCCGGTGATCCTCGCCAGCGGCGTCGATCCGCTGCGCTTTCGGATCTGCCTGGACTTCGGGTCGATCACGGTGGCTCGACTCGGTGCGGCACAGCGCTTCAACCACATCGTGGCGGTGGGTACCGCCGCCAACCGGACGTCGAAGATGCTGGCCCACGCGGGCCCAGGCAATCTCCTGATCGGGGATGCGATGCTGCCAGGCTTGCCAGCGGACTGGCTCGAACAGCATGTTGAGCACACGGGCACGCTTTCGGAGTGGTTTTACGATGACGGACAGGCCTACAACTTCTGGCGGTACCGCGGCCGCTGGCCCGCGCCGAGGGGCAGCTTCCTCGCAGGCTGATATGGATAAGCGAACCGCCGAGGCCTCGCTCGGTGAGTTCGCGAGCTTCCACGAAGGGTATGTGCGCCACTACATCACGCTCGCCGACACCAAAGCTGCCGTCTTGTTGGGCCTCACGAGCACCTTCATCGGGTTCCTCTTCTCCAAACCCGCGTTCCACGACCTCCTCTTCAGCCCCACCTGCAGCTGGCGCAGTTGGCTGGCGTGGGCGAGCACCGCGCTGCTGGTGGCGGGCGCCGGCTTCGCCGCCTGGGTAATCACCCCTCGGCTCAGGCAGACAAGTGAGGGACTGGTCTTCTTCGGTGCGGTCCGCGCCTATCCAAGCCACGTGGCATACGCGCAGGCAGTGCGATCCGCCGGGGGCGACCAGCTGACCGAGGCCCGCCTGCGCCACTGCTACGACGTCTCCGCAGTCTGCTGGCGCAAGTACCACAATCTCCGGCTCGCGATCTGCTTCAGCGTCGCCGGGTTCGCCTCGTCGCTGCCGCTGCTCGGCTCCGTCTAGCATCCTATGAGCGCGAGCTGACAGCAACGCCCACTATGAGAAATGGATTGCGGAAGCGTAGCAACGGCGTTTGTGCAAATAGCCGCTTTCGAAAGCAGAAAAGTCAGATACCAGCCAACCTTGGTTGTCGAAAGGTAGCGATTAACGGCAGCTTCTAGCCCGGAAGAACTCAAAAGCTGCCGGATTGGTGCGGGTCGCATGCTCCTCAATCCCGACGCGGAGCTTCTCCCCCCAACCCTCTTCGATGATCTCGGCGATGAGAGAATCCGCAAATATGTTCGGCGGTGGCTGCAGGATCGAATCGCAAAGAGCTGACGTTGGCCATTTCAGGATCGACATCTGACGCGAGGCAGGCTCCGCCGCCGGCCACAGCTTCGTCCGTTGCTTTCGAGGGCGTCGGCTCACCCAAAGGGGGTGAAAGCTACCCCAGGTGCCGCACCCAGGCGGCGAACTTCAGGAGAACTGGCCCGGTCCAGGGTCGGACTGGTCACACGGCCTCGCGCGGGCTACCTTGGTCCCTGAGCTTTACCAGGTGCCCGCAACATGTTTCTCAGACGCCTCAAGGTCCACAATCTCCGGTCCATCACAGATCTTGATCTGTCATTCTCCACGGCCGCCGGTGACGTGCGGCAGTGGACGTACCTCCTGGGAGAGAATGGCACCGGCAAAAGCTCGGTCCTCAGAAGCGTCGCCCTCGCCCTTGCTGGAAGTGACGCTGCCACGGAGCTGGTCGGGGATCCGGAGGACTGGATTAGGCTTGGCTGGGATGAAGCCACGATCCATGTGGAGTTCACGACTGCCGAGGGGCAGGCAAGGCACGCCAACCTGACCTTCCGGCGGGGAACCTCCGCACTCGACTTCGTGGTGGCCAACCAAGCCGATCTTCAGCAGATTGATGCTGCCGTCGCCAAGGCCGAGCGCAACTATTTCGTGGTGGGATACGGCGTCACGCGGCGTCCACAGGGCTCGCGCCATTCGTTCGG
Organism: Pseudomonadota bacterium; assembly: GCA_030773375.1. GTDB lineage: Bacteria > Pseudomonadota > Alphaproteobacteria > Sphingomonadales > Sphingomonadaceae > Allosphingosinicella. Next base: position 7,817 of record JALYNE010000011.1, on the reverse strand, counting down.
TGAGGCGGCTTCATTCATGCGTTCGCAGCGCGCGCGCTCGGTCGCCACTCTGTTCAACTCCGAGGTGACCCTGATCTCGCTCGAACAGTGGGCCATGGACCTCGAATATCGCCGTGGCCGCTCGGGTCTCACGGCGGTGCGGCGCGCTCTCGACACGCTGCTTCCGGATGTAAAATTCGACGGGATCGAGCGCGAGCAGCGGCGTCTGATGTTCAGGACGCCGGACGGCAAGCTTCCCCTGGCGGCCCTTTCCGATGGCTATCAGGCGATGGCGGCGTGGTGCGGTGATCTGCTTTGGCAGATCACCGAGACTTTCGGCGACTACAAGGATCCGCTGAGCGCGCGCGGACTGCTTCTGATCGACGAAGTGGACATCCACCTGCACCCGCTGTGGCAGCGCCGTCTGGTCTCCTTCCTCGAGCAGACGCTCCCGAACGTGCAGATCATCGCTACCACTCACTCGCCACTAACCATCCACCAGGCCGGCGAAGGCGAGCTCTACGTCCTCAAGCGAGAGGAGGCAGGGGCTGTTCTCCAGGCTTACGAGGGCGCTCCCAACCGGTTGCTGCTCCCACAGCTGCTCGAAAGCCCGCTGTTCGGGTTGAGCTCTCTGGACTCGCCGCAAGTTCAACTTCTGCGGGAGGAGCTGCGGAAGCTGCAGGGGGTGGGCAACGGGCGGAGCAAACGACCGGCTCAGAACGAGAAGCGAATCCGAGAGATCGAGCGCGAGCTGAAAGGAGCTTCCAACTGGGTCGAGGTTCCGGGCTATCTTCAGCGTACGAACAAGCTCCTTGAACGCGTGGCGGCGCAGCTCGCGCCCGGAACAGGCGAGGAGGCGATCGAGGCACTGGCGCTTGAGGCCAATCCAGAAAGCGGCACGCAAGCCCAGTGATCCGGCTGGAGCGGCGTCGTGGCGTGGCTCATGTGCCCAAGGCCTTTCAGCAGCCCAAGCTCGCTGCCAGCGCCGAGAAGCTCGCCCGCATCTATTATGATGCCCAGCAGAGCGGCAAGTTCAGCTTCGAGTCCAGCGCCTGGAAGCCGGCCAAGGGAGCGCTCAAGAAGGACACGGGCGGAAAGTGCGCTTATTGCGAAGCCTCGACGGATGTGGTCGCGCACGGGGACGTGGAGCATTTCCGGCCGAAGTCGATCTATTGGTGGCTCGCCTTCGTGTTCGACAACTATCTCTTCAGCTGCCAGATTTGTAATCAGACCTATAAAGGCGACAAGTTCCCAATCTCGGGAACGCCGGCGCTGGCTCCCGTTATGCCGCCCGCTCTTCCGAGCGGCCAGGCTCTCTCGAATCTTCTCACGACGCTCGTACTCGATCCCACGACGGCTACGGATGCACATCTGATCGCGCTCTGGGCGGCCGAGGATGCTGACCTCCCCAATCCTTACCTCGAGGATCCGGAGCCGTTCTTCACCTACGAGGCGGACGATCGGAACCGGGAGATCTGGATGCGCTCGGCAGGCGGTCTTCGAGCCGACCGAGCCTTTGCTGCGGCGGACACGGTGCTCGGCCTCAACCGCGAAGAGCTTCGGCGGCTACGCTATGCCGATTACCGGCCCTTTTTCATGCTTCGGGCGACGCTCGACCAGCTAACGCCTGATTTGCGGCGGGAGGTGCTGCGCGAACTTCGAGTCCAGCAGGGACGGCGGCAGCCCTTCGCCGGGATGAAGCGATTCTTCGCCAAGAAGTGGGCACTGCCTGGCCCCTTCTGACGAGACTGAGCATACCGGAAGGCGACGGGCAACAGTCTAGGATCGGTGAGGCAACGCTGTTTGCCTGTCATCTTCTGACCCCTGAGGACGCGGCGAGATCTCGATGCGGATTTGCTTGACCCCGCCAGCAGGGGACGGCGATGGTCCGGGCGAATGAACCGCAGCAAGCATCTTCTTACCAGCGCAGAAGCTCGTGACGAACAGGTCACAGCTGATCTGCTTCACGAGTGTCCGAAGTTGCACGAACGGCTGCCGGTGCGCATCCCCACCCCGCGTAAGAACCCTCTTGCAGGCCGGTACGGGGATTCGATGATCTGGCTCTCGGCTTTGACGGATGCGGCTCGTCTCACAGCAAAGTTATGAGAACACCAGCCCCGCCTTCGTCGACCCGACGCCCTTCCCGGCTGGTGGACTGGAGGGACACTCAATTCGCCAGCAGCGGAGCTAAAAATTCCTCGACAGCGGGAGGGGCGGGAGGGGGACGCCGCGCTATCGCGGGTTTCCTTTTCCAAATCCTGCGAAGCATCCAGCTCGGGCTGCGGATCACCCTCAGCATAGGTCAGGAGCAGGGCAAGCCTCGTTTAGAGCTTGTGCTGGAGCCTGAGGACGGCGGCGATCACCAGCTGATGCACGGTGCAGATCGCATCGTCGAGCAGATGAAGATCCGCTCGGCCCAGCGTGCGTGGTCGACGGGAGAGGTGGCTCGCGAGGTCCTCACGGACCTTATCAAGGCCAACGCTCCGGGCAAGCGCACAGCTTTCAGATTCGTGACCAACAACGCCAGGGGATTGGCCGCGCTGCAGCGTTTCTTGGAAACATGGCGTGACCGGGAGGCGAGGCCGCTTGCGATGCTGCCATGGGGCCGCCGGCGCCTGTCCTTCGAGGAGTTCGGCGCGCGCCTGGCAGCCGAAGCGGGCACGGACATGGGCGATCCAACGTTCCGATCATTGCTCGACAACTTGGAGATCGTGATCGTCGACGCCGCGGACGCCGAGGCCGAGATCGTGGCGCTGCTCCGGCCCGTCCTTGCGCCCGGGCAGAGCCCGGAAGCAAAGCGGGAGGAGCTCGTCGCCCGGCTCCTCAAGGCGGCAAGCGAGGGGCGGCGCCTGGATGCCGCGGATCTCCTCGCGCTCATCCATCCGGAGGCCTATCTGCGGCTGGGGCACGTCCTCAGCCTCCCCGCCATTCTTCGGCAGCGGCTCGAGGCCGACTGCCGCGGCCTAGGCTACGATGCGAGTGCGCAGGCCCGGCTTCGGGCGCCCGAGCCGAGCGGCCCGATCACGATCTTCTCGGGAGAGCCCGGCCAGGGCAAGACATGGTCCTTGTGCCAGTCGGCCCGGACGATGGCGGATCGCGGCGGATTGGCTGTCGCGGTGAGCGCGCCGGGTTCTATCGAGCGCCTGATCCAGGAGATCAACGATCGGGTTTGGCTGCCGGCCCATCGCGATCCGGCCGCCCTGCAGGTCATCGCTCGGACACTTGCGCCAGCGCTTGCCGGCGACGAAGGTTATTGGCTGACCGTCTTCGTCGACGACGTTCAGGACCGCGGACTTGCCGAGGAGATCGGTCGGGCTGACTGGCAACGCTTCGGCGTCCGTCTCGTGCTCTCCGCCCAGCCCCGGATCACGGTGGCGATCGGACGTTTGCGCAGCGATCTCCGAATCGAGCGCATCGAAAGTTTCACGAGCTCCGAGCTTCGCCGCTATCTTCGGCACCACGGCCGCGAGCAGCCGCTCGAGACCATGCCCGACGATGTTTTCGAGCTTCTCCTGAAGCCGATCCATGCGAGGATCTTCATCGAGCTCCCCGCGAGGCGCGACTGGACTGGTGCGACCGAATATGAACTCTTCCAGGCTTACTGGCGCTTCGCGGGCCGAACGGCCCGGTCGCAATATGACCATCCGGGCGATCGGGAGGGACTGGTCGCCCTTGCCGGATCGCTCCTGCGGGAGCGGCCACGTTATCCCTGGCGCGTCCGCGACATGCGGGCTGCTGATCTCGACGACGAGGCGGTAAAGCGCCTCGAGCAGGTCGGGCTGCTGCGATGGCTTGACGAGGATCGCCTGGCTTTTGCTTCGGACCGGATGCTGAACTGGGCGGTGGCCGAGAGCCTTTCGGCCCGCATCGCCGACGAGCATTGGCCGCCGGCCCGGGCCGACCAGGAGCTTGACGCGATCAAAACGATCGTGACGGCGGGGGGAGAGTTGGTCGGGCGCCGCCTCGGCTACGTCTTCCTGGACGCTATCTGGATTCTCACTCGTGAGGCGGCCCCCGACTATCTCGCCGATCTGCTGTTGGCGCGGCTGGCCCGGCTGCCGCAGGAGTGGCGGGGCGAGCAGATGTGGGCGAACCATCTGGCGACTGTCGGGTCCGGGCTCTTGCCAGCGCTCGAGCGCTTGGTTCTGCGGGATCATGACGAGGAGCGGGACTATGACATCCCCGCGAACATCCCCCGCGCCATCGCCGGCATCGCCTTGAGCGATCGCGATGCCGTCGCGGCTTCGGTCCAGAGGCTGATCGCGTCCGGCGTGGAGGCAGGAGCCGACGCGGCGATCCAGATCGCCCGCCGCGTGCCGTTGCCGGAGGCCCTGGATTGGCTCTGGGCCGTTCACATGGAGCGTGAAATCGCGCTTGCGAACTCCGAGGCCGGGCAAGAGCGCAAGGAGCGAGGCGATCGCCTGCGTCGCCGGGAGGTGAGCTCGCAGGCGGTGAAGACGGCCGTCCGCGCGGCCTCCAGCTGGCTTGAAGGCCGACTTGCGGCGACGAGCGATCCGTTCGAGCTCAACCAGCTGCTCTGGCTGCTCCAGGATAAGAATTGTGTAGGGGATGGAGAAGCTCGTGAGCTCTGGACACGGCACCGAGCCCATCTTCTCCGAACGCTGTGCAGCGACAGCCGGGCGATGGTGAGCGCGCTCGCGCACTTCGCCGACACCGACAGCCGAGCCTGGTTGGACGCTGTGCCGCTTACCCAGGACGACTGGATGTCGTCTCGGGTCCTTCGCGCCCGCGCCAGAATCGACCCCGCGACGGCGCTCCAGCAGATCCGTGACCGGCACGAGGATTATGGGTGGAGCGCGGCCACCTGGTGGCTTCCGGAGCTCGCGCGGGCCGACCCCGCCGGCCTGTCGCAGGCCATTCGCGAGAATGCGAGCAAAGGCGAGCACCCGCTCACGGACGTCATTCTTTACTATGCCCATTTCCCCGAGCTCATCGACGAGCCGACGCTCGAGTGGGTCTTGGACGAGTTCGCCGTCGAGCTTAATTCGTTCGGGGACGAGGCGGGCGAGATCGACGACCACCTCGGTCGCCTGCATCACTCTCTTCGCTTCCTGCCCACGCTCCCCGAGGCATGGCAGTTCGAGTGCCTTGCTCGCCGCGCGGGAACTTCTCTCGAACAGCAGCTCGTCCGCCTCGGCAGCCGGCGACGCGGACGTACGAGCCGGCTGAGGGACACGGAAGGGGGCGAGATCGAGCGCGTGCTCGCGATGATCGGCGGCAGCGGCTATGACCAGCTGGTGGTGGCCGAGCTCGGTCGGAGCGACCCCTTTGGCCGCGAGGACGGCTACAGCGCGGCGCACTGGACGGGAAGTCCCTCCGTCACCACCGCCCTGCGCCAGGCCAGAGAAGATGCAGGGCTGGATAGCTACCGCGAGGTGATGCGGATGGAGGCCCTCGCCATCCATCAGTGCGACGCGGAGCTTGAGGCGATGGTCCGCGCCAATTCGCCCATCTACGTCAATGCGGCGGAAATGCGCAGCGCGGAAGGAAGGCCGACGGCAGCGCTGCAAAGGCGGGTCGAGGAGCTCGTCGCGAGCGGCAACGAGGAGGAAATGCGCGTGGGCGCGCAGCTGGCCGGCTTTCTTCATAACCGGGAGCAAGCGCGCGCACTCCTTCCCGTTTTCTTGCGTCCCGAGACTAGCGAGCGGGTCAGGAGGGCGATGCTGGGCACGTTCCGGGCCTTGGACCTTTACGACCCTTCGTTGCTGCCAGTCGCCTGCGAGCTGATGCGGGGAAGGATAGACGATGAGGGGCATTTCGTTGCCTCCTACCTTGCGGCGCACGGCGATGCCGCGGCGCGCCGCGCGGTTGCCGATTGGCTTTCGAACCTCGATCTCGGAACCTGGTCGTCGGCTCGCGACGCGTTCCTTTGTCCTCTGCTGGAGCATGAGGACAGCCGAGCCGCGGTCGTGGACTTCCTGCGGCGCTCGCGGGGCAACGGACACCTGCTGATCGATGGCTTCTACCTTCGGGTGCTCGCGGAGACAGGAGAGGTCGAGGCGCAGGAAGCGCTGCTGAGGTCAGCCTATCGCGAGCCCCGGTTCGGAGGCCACACCACGGTCACAGGCATCGATTATCTCCGGACGGTCGACCCAGACGAGGCCTTCTTCGCAGCGCGCCGGTACCTGGCGCGTCAAGAGGCGCCGGATGCTATCGAGCTCATGCTCCGGATTGACCTTGAAGCCGCCGTGCCGATGCTGATCGCACGATGTCGAGAAGCGAAGCCGTCCCTTCTCGGGGAGATTGCGCGGCGGCTGAGAGCCCATCTCCCGCCCGATCGGCAGAAAGGCTTGCTGGACGGTCTTGCGGTGGGCAGATCTGCCGAAGACCGGCTCCTGGCCGCGGGGCTGGCCGGATGGATGCCCTCCAGCCTTGAGCTCGATTGGCTCGACCACTTTGCCGATACGGGAACACCAGCCCTCCAGGCCATCGCTCGCTCCTCGCTCCGGTCCCGCGGCCGCGAAGCAGCGGCGATGGCGCATCTGCAGGCCATGCCGGCCGTATCGAAGCCAGGCCGCTGGGCTCGGTTGCACACCGTCTTCGAATGCGTGGACCCCTATTTTCTCTGGTCGCGCAACGATCCGGCGAGCCTGCAGGAGTTCCTAGACGCCAACCCGCCGGAATTTGTCGTCGAGGCACGTCAGCTTCGCTCGCGCCGGGGCAAGGAGGTGGGCGACCAGGCGAAGAAGGCAGACCGCGAGCGATAACGCGGCGGCCATAGCCTTCCGGACAACGGGCTACTGTCGGGTTTGCACAAACCCGAGCCGCTGTTGAAGTTCAACCGCGCCATCTACCTCCCGGACCTCCCCGCGTTCACCAGGTAGAGAAAGCTGGTCTCTTTCCGATCGTCCTCAACTTGATCTGAACAGCCCGCCCGTCTTTGGCGACGGCGTCCACGCGCGAGTGCGCTTCCGACCAGCTCCAAACTAAATGCCTGGGTGGCCGTCGCCGCTAACGAACATCCGCTTACTTGGTCCTCAGCCCGAAAGCAGACCTTCTGTTGAAGGCCACACTCTGTCATCAGTCCCCTGTGTTCTCGACGACAGTCTTGAATGAGCAGCCCAGTCATCTAGTCTTTGCGAACAGGACTGCGCACCTCGTGGAGGTTCACGCGCCGCCGGGCATTTCTGCCGAATGGCAATGCTCAGCAAGCGCAAAACCACCCGCCAGCCCGGCGTCGTCGCCAAGGCCGGGCGGCACGATGAACGGCTCGTCCTCGCTTCCCGCTATGTCCAAATAGCCGGCAAGCCATGTGCGCGTCGCCTGCTCGACCTTGCCGTGGAGACCGCCGCGCACCATCACGCCCCCGCCGATGATGATCCGCTCCGGGCTGGTGACGAGCACGAGCGTGGCGCAGAGCTGGCCGAGATAATCGGCCAATATGGCGCGGAACGGGTGATCGGGGGGCAATTCTTCAAGCGTGGCGCCGAACCGGGCCTGGATGGCAGGTCCGCTCGCCAGCCCTTCGGCGCAATTGCCGTGGAAGGAGCAGGCACCCGGATACGGATCATGGCTGGACCGCTCGAGGCGGACATGGCCGATCTCGGGATGCATTGCACCATGGACCGCCCGGCCGCCGATGACGAGCCCGCCGCCAATGCCGGTGCCGACGGTCAAATATGCGATGCTGCCGCGCCCCTGCCCAGCCCCCCAGCGCGCTTCTGCGAGCGCTGCTCCATTGACGTCGGTGTCGAGGGCGACGGGGCAGCCCAGCTGCCGACCCAGAAACCCAGCGACATCCGCGCCCGCCCAGCCTGGCTTGGTGGTTCGACCCATCCGACCCCAGCTGGGTGAGCCCGGCCTTATGTCGATCGGCC